>JAAFHJ010000357.1 GCA_013298325.1 Myxococcales bacterium
CGATGCGTCCGCCAGCGAGCAACGAGATCGTCCCGCCCAATTCGCGGGCGGTAATTTGGTGATGGGTCGCGACGACGACCGCGATCCGCTGGGCAACCAGGCGCACCGCCGCGCAGTAACGGAAGACGTCGGCGTGGGACATCCCGACGGTCGGCTCATCGAGCGCCAGCACCGGCGGAGCCGCCGCGGCAAAGTGGGCGAGGAGCACCAGGCGCGCATCGACCGCCGAAAGCGCAAGGACCGGCGTGTCGAGATCGCCGGCCAAGTGGGTGAGGCCGAAGCGCTCAAGGGCCTCCTCGGCGCGGGCCGTTCGCTCGGAAAGTGTAGCCTTTCCGCTTAGTTCCCGCGGCACGAGGCAATCCCGGAGCGACCCCATGAGCGTCGCCGCCCGCTGCCCAACGATAAGCCCCCGGTTTACTTCCGAGATCGGCGTTCCGGAAATGTGGGCGAGGCCGCCGAGCGTCGCGTCCCCGGCGTGGAGGCCGGCCAGCGAACGCAAGAACGAACTCTTCCCGGCGGCGACCGGACCGATGAGGATGTGCGGCTCCCCACCGAACACATCGAGGTCGATCGAAGCGAGGACGGTCTTGCGCCGGTATTTCAGCGAAAAACTTCGAAAATGGACGATCGGTTCGGTCATTGGGGACGTGATCACGCCGACGGACGCGGCGGCCGCGAAGCAAGGTACCGCCCGGTCGCCCGGTCGCCCCGCGAAATCTGCGGAGCGACCCCATTTGCCGAGGTTCCCGGCGGTGGGAGACGGCGGGCCGACCTCCTTGCGACCGACCGCTCAGCGGTCCGGCGCGATGCAGCAGCCGGTGAGGCAGTAGAGCCCCGCCGGACACGGGGTCACCCCGTTGCAAATCGGCTCACCGCCGGCACAAATCTGCCCACCACCACCGCCACCATCCGCGCCCCCGCCAGACCCGCCGTCGGCACCACCGCCAGAACCACCGTCGGCGCCGCCACCGTAGCAGGACGCCGGAATCGTCGGCTTTCCAATGCAAATTTCACAGGTTTGGCAGGTGTTCTGGCAGTTCGTGTCGACGGTGCAGGTCTGGCATTTCGCCGGGTCGTTGATGTCGGCGATCGAGCAGGTGTTGCTAAGACGGACCGACTTCGAGCCGCCGCCGGGGAGCGGGACCGCGCAGCAGCCGAAGCAGTCGCAGCCGTTCGGCGTGAGCTTCCCGCAGAAGTCGATGCAGCGCTGCGATTGGGTCTTCGGGCAGTTCCGGTAGTTCGGGTCGTAGGGGCACGACGCGAGGGTATTTGCCGGGTCGCACTTGAGGTTGGTGTCGCAGCCGTCGTCCCCTTGGCCGCTGTTTCCGTCGAAGAAACAGTCCTGCTTGCAGGCGTCCATGTTGTCGCCGGGGATGCCGGTGCCGAAGGTCTTTTCGTCGTTGTCGAGGGGGCCCGAGCACTCGGGATCTTGAGCGTCGGTGAGGCCGTCGCCGTCGTTGTCGATGCAGTCGCCGCACTGGGGGGAGACGCCGCCATCGACGCCGTTCACCGGGACGCAGACACCAGTCCCTGAATCTTGATAGGTATTTCCGCCATCGCCGCCGCCGACAGTGCTGTCGCCGAGCGCCGCGCCATCGCCGCTCGCCGCGCCGTCACCGGCGGCACTTCCGTCGCCTCCCGTCGTGCTTCCGTCGGCGCCAGGGACGACGCAGGAGGCATCGGCACCGGGCGTACATGGGGTCCCCGCCGTTTCGGAGCCGCAGGCGGCGACGATCACGGCGAGGGCGGCGAAACTTGCAACAGCGAAGGCGGACGGGGCGGATAGGCGCATATCGGGGAATGGGCGGCGGGCCGCGGCGCCATTTCACCGGTCGGACGTTTCTGCCAGGCTCCTACCGGCAGTGGTTCCCGCGGCAGGTGCCGACGGAACAATCCTCCGAAATCCCGCACTTGGCACCGAGGGGGCAGGCTCCGCAGGCGCCGCCGCAGTCGACGTCGCTTTCGGTTGCGTTCTGGACGCCGTCGCTGCAGGTCGCGGCATTGCACGTCCGCCCGCGCCATTCGCAGCGGACCGTTCCCCGCCGACAGACGACATCCTTCGTCGGAGCGCCGTTGGGGCAGGTTGCCGGGGTGACGGGGCCACAGGCACGCCGATCGCAGGGCGCGTCGACGGCGCTCGGCGGGCAAGCCGCGAAGGCCCACACACAGCCATTTTCATTCGAAATACAAGAACTTGAGCGACCGTCCGCGGCGTTCCCGCATCCGTCGGTCGCTGGGAGCGGCCCGCAACTTTCGGGGGGGCACGAATCGCCGACGACCGCGGGGCATCCGGTCGCCTCCCAGTGGCCACCATCGACGCGAGCGATACATTCCCACGCAATGGCGGCAGTTCCGTCGGTGCATAGGGGGGCGGCGGCCGGCAGGTCGGTGCACGATGCCGGTGGGAGAAGCGTCCCGACCGGCGCCGCCGGGCGATCGAGCGGCACGTCCTGCAGGGCGCACCCGCCACCGGCTTCCAAGGCGCAGAGGCACCCAAAGGCGAAGAAATACCGCCCCTTCATGGCGCGGGCACCGGCGGAGCGAGCGCGCGAAGGCGCCGCTGGTAGGGGCGGTAGCGCGCGTCGTCGGCCAGCCGCGCGGCGTCGGTTGCCGCCGTCGAATCGCCAGATTTTGCGCGCGCTTCCAAGTCGAGGACGTCACGCTCAAGGGCCAGGGCCCCGCTGGGAAAGAGGCTCCGATGGCGCGCGAGCGCTGTGCGGGCCGCGCCCAACGCCCCTCCAGCGAGGGAATTTCGCGCCTCCGTGAGCAGTGCCGCTTCGGCGGTGAGCGAATCGACCGGCGGGGCGTCGGTCGGCGGGCGCGGCGTTCCGAGCGCCGTCACCGGCATGGCGCCGCGAACCGATGGAGGGGGCGGCGGAGTTGAGGCAGGCGACGACGTAGAGGACACCGACGAAACCGGCGCATCGAAGGGCGCGCCGAGCGCTCCCCGAGACCCCGGCGTCGACGGCACCGGCAGGCTCGCGACTGGCACCGTCGCATGCGAAGAATTATGAATTGAATCGGCAATATAGGCCCCACCAACGCCGAGACCCACGCCGACGACGGCAAGCGCAGCAAGCTTCACGGCTACGCCGGTCGCGCTCTTCGTGGCCACGGCAGCGACCTTCGCCGCCGGAACCGACGCGGCGAGGCTGGCGCCAACGAGCGGGACGCCGAGCCGCGCGGCAACACGCCCTTCCATCCCGACCGGCGGCGCCTCCCGCTTGGCGGCACGTAGGGCGGCGCCGAGGGGGCCGTCTTCCGCAGAAAGCCGATTCATTTCAACATTTTCGTCGGAGGCCGCTCCGGTTCGCTCATCATTGTGGCTCATCGCGCGTTCTCCTGGAGGGCCGCGTAGGCCTCGCGGAGCGCGAGGCGGGCGCGACGGAGGCGGGTGTGGACGGTCCCGATCGGCAGCTGGAGCTGCTCGGCGATCTCTGTCGCTGGGATTTCTTCAAGTTCGTAAAGGACAAACACCGCCCGGGCGTCGTCGTCGACGGCACTCAGGGCGCGGTCGAGCCAAACGATCGTCTCGGCGTCGGCGAGCGCTTTTTCGGGGTCTTCGGACGCGAAAGGTTCTGGCATGACGTCGACGAGCGCTTCATGGCGCTCGGCGGCAAGGCGCCGCATCTCGCTCGCGACACGGACGGCAGTCGCGCAGAGAAACGCGCCTTCCTTCCCGGGCTGCACATCGGAAAATCTTCGAAAGAACACGAGAAAGACCCGCTGACACGCGTCCTCGGCGAGGCGCGCGGGCACGCCGTGGCGGCGAACGACACGAAAAACCGCCGCAGCATGCGTGGAAATCGCGCGGCCAACGCGGGCCGCCTCCGCCCTCGACAACGTCGGGGCGTCGGTTGGAAGTGCGATGCCACCGGCAGTCATAAGGAATTCATCGGCACATGGCGGCGCCGAGCGCTCGCCATTTCGGGTTTCGGAAAAGCCCACGAAAGACCAAGCCCCATCGACCATCCGACTGCCGGGGTTCGTGCGACTTCGCCGCCCCGGTAGAGGAAAAAGCGATCACGACCGACCGAGCCGCCGAGGCGAACGTCCACGACGACGGCGACGTTCGGGACGATCGACCGGCGTAGCTCGGTCCGGGCGCCAATCGTGGCGGAACGGGCCGTCCGCGCCGCCTCCCCCGCCGTCTCGGCACCGACCGTATCGAGCCGCAGGAAGGGGCCCGCGCCGAGCGTCCACGGGTATCGATCGGCGGCAAACAGCGCGGAGACGCCGAGCGAATACGCTTGAAATTTGGTCGTTTGCCCGCCAGTCACGACGAGCCACGGGAGCGCAACGCCCCCCTCGACGCGCCCCTCGACGTGAAGCTGCCCCCGCCGGATCCCGCCGCCCAGCTCGCCCCCAAGCACAAATGCAGCGCGCGGGAGCGCGGTAAGGCCGCCACGAACGGTCACCGACCCGAACGCCGCCCCGCGACTGCGTGCGGAACCGTCCGCGGGGCGCGCCGTCGCGGGCGGCACGACGACGGGTTCCTTCGCCATTTCGGGAGCTTCCGCGAGATCGGCGGCGATCTGCAGGGCAGTCCGAACCGACTCACAGGAAGCGCCTCGAAACTCTCGAAGTACTTCAGTATTTTCCGTGCCCCCTTCGGACCGCCGCCGCAAGACGCCAAGAAAACGGGCGCCGTTCGCCGCATCCGGCTCCGCGGCGAGCTCCAGGACAACCGTACGACGCATCTCGACGGCCGGAATTTCTGTGGGGGCCGCACAAAAAGCAGCAAGGGGGTTCACCCAGGGGTCGCCGCCGGCGAGGGCCGACGACGGCGCGAACGTGCCGACCACAAACGCGCCAGCGGCGGTCCAACGTCGTCGGGGGCCGTGCGCGGTCGCTTTCACGCGCCGTCGGTAGCATCCTTCGACGGTCGGCCGTGAGAGGGAGCCATCGTCGCCCGAAGTGCCAGTAGCAACCGGCGTATTTGGCGATGCAGGATGCCCGGCAATCAATGCCTGCTTCTCCGTCGGCGAGCGATGCGCATGCGGCGCACCGACGATCCAGCCGGCGCACGTGCAGCTGCATCCGTGCTCGCCGTTTCCTCACCGCCGTTGGCGGTTCCGGGCGGACGAGCACCTGCAACCGTGCTCGCCGTTTCCTCACTGGCTACGGCGGCTCCGGGCGGACGAGCAGACGTGCTCGCCAACGGCCCCGTTGAGTCGCCGGAGATTGTGGCGTTGTCATCTTTCAAAAATCTCCACCACGCCGCGTCGAAGGCATTGCACCGGGAAACAGCGGCGGTCCATATTCGCAACCAGTGTTTTCACGTTCGGCGCCCGGCGCGGAACGGCTTCAACCCTCCCCTGCCCAAGGTGACCCTATGCGACGTATGCAGTTCGGTGGCTCTCTCTCGTCCGGAACCTTCCGACGTGCTCTGCGATCGGGCGTCGCCCTCCTCCCGGTCGGCCTCGCGGCAATCGCACTGACGGCGGCGCTTGGGGCGTGCAGCACCGATTCCGGCA
>JAAFHJ010000355.1 GCA_013298325.1 Myxococcales bacterium
GCCAGTCGCTCATCAACGACACCAACCGCTACGAGTTGGCGACGTCCAACTACCTGGCGGGCGGCGGCTCCGGCTACCGGGTGCTCCAGCGGAACACCACCCAGCTCGACACCAAGATTCAGCAGCGCGACGCCCTCCTCGACTTCATCCGCCAGGGCAAACCGTGCGGCTACGACCCGGCGCTCGCGAGCACCGGCGGGCTCAAGGCCTGCACCGACTCCAACGATTGTGCGAGCGGCTACTCGTGCGCTTGTCCGGGGAGTTCCAAGTTTGATGGGGGTGCCTGCACGACGGGAACTTGCTCGACGGGGGCCGGCCGCTGCGTGCTCACCGCCTGCCGGGACAGCGTCGCCGCCTTCCACAACAAGACGTGCGCAGAGAGCAAGAACCTTGTCCTCTGCCAGACGCAAATCGATGCCTGCACGATCGCTGGCGAAGAGTGCAAAATCCTCGCGTGTGTGGACAAGAACGTCGGAAACTTCTCCGACGGTCGCCTGGAGATGGTCGGCCGATGAACCGTAATTTCCTCTACATTCCGCTCATCGCCGCCGCGATGGCGGGCACCTCGTGCAGCTCTTCCGACCTCGCCGTCAATCCACGTTCCGTCGGATTTTCTCTCGAGTTCGGTGACGGCTTCGATGCCGGGGCACGCGATCGCCGCCGCGACATCACCCTCAATGGCGCGTCGCCGGTCATCGTCCCGATTAAGATTCGCGCCAATCGAAGCAACGGGAGCGTCGACGCCAGCTTCAATCGCTTCGTCCGCCTGAACGTCAAACCGGGGACCGTCGTGTCGGTCACTGGCGACGGCGCCGAAGGGCGCAACGTCAAGCTCGCCGACGGCGAAGCAACGGTGAACGTCGCGATCGTCGGTTCCTTCGGCGACGCCCGCATCGTCGCCGAAGACCTCGGCTACGAGCCGGTATCGCCGACCGCCGATCCGCCCCCCGCCTGCTCGGACGGGAAGGACAACAACGGCAACGGCCTCATCGACTTCCCGGCCGACCCCGGCTGCGAGTTCGCGAACGACAATACGGAAGCGGGCGGTTCCTACTCGGCCGGCGCTACTCCGGCGATTTACTTCAAGCTTCCGCGAATTGCAGACGTCCGCGGCGCGTCGACGGGCGGCTCCACGACGCCGTTCAAGTCCCAGCAAGTGTCGATGGACACCGGCTTCGACCAGGACACCGACACGCAAAAGTTCGACACCATCGTCACGCGCATCTCGGGCAGCGGTTTCTACGCGACCGACGTCGACGACCGCCGGGGCTACTCGAGCCTTTTCGCCTTCAACTTCAACGCGCCGCCGGGCATGCGCGTCTGCGACCGCCTCCGCGCCCTCTCCGGGACGGCGACCGAGTTTTACGGAAGCATTCAGCTCTCTTACCCGACGTGGACCGTCGAGGCCTGGGATAAGGACAAGCGCGAATGCGGCGTCCCCGAGCCGACGATTCTTACGGTTGCCAACTTCGCTGACACCGGCACGCTCCTCCGCCTCGTCCACGGGATGGTCAAGGTCCAGTCGGGGACGTTCACGATCAACAACGTCGCCCACACGTTCGCCGTCCGCGTGACGAAGCACTTCGGCGAAGGTTTCCCCGCCGTCGACCCGAACAACCCGAAGGCCTACCTGATGGCCGACAACGCGTCGAACTGCGACTTCGACAAGAACGGCTCCGTCGATTTCTCGAAGGCGGACGAAAAGGCCTGCAGCGATTCCTGCACCTCCGACAAAGAGTGCACCGAATACTCGAACTTCGTGGCTCGCCAGAACTTCCGCCTCGTCGTGGAAGATTCCTACGAAGATATCGAGGGGAACAAAGTCACCGACGTTGGCAATATTCAGGCCGATGCGAGCAGCTCGCCGGTCGCGAAGCCGCTTGATCAGCGCGGGAAGCCGGTCGGCGCTTTCGTCGGTGTTCTCGCCTACTTCAGCGGAGGCTCTCAGTTCACCATCGAGGCGCGCTGCGCCGACGATATCGGCTTTGATCCCGCAGTCGCCCTCAAGAAAATTTCCGAGGCTTGCGTGTTTGCTCGCACGCCCGAGCAGCTGGAAGAGACGCAATGACGTCCCCCCTGCCCGCTACGCCCTCTTCGACGCTTTTCGAGCCCTGGCCCTCGCAACGAACCCGGACCACCATGCGCACGCTCCCCCTTTTCGCCTTCGCCCTCGCCTCCCTCATCCCGGCCGCGGCCCTCGCCGATGAGCCGAAAGCCCCCACCACCGCGCCGGCGACGCCGTCGGACAAGCCGGCCGAGAAGCCGGCCGAAGCGGAAGGGGCCAAGACGACTGCCGAGCCGGTCGCCGCGGAGCCGAAGAAGGAAGCGCCCGACCTCGCCGCTGGCGCGGCAGGAGCACGTGGAGCTGGCGTTGCGATGCCCGGTTCGACGGGTGGCGGCGGCTTCATGGATACCCGTCTCACCTGGACCTTCGGCGACGACGACTTCCTCCACCCCACCGGTCAGCTCGTCCCGATCTCGCAGAACTTCAATATCGGTGACCGCGCCCAGTACCGTCTCTTCTTTGACGGTCTCAATTCGCGTTTCGCCGGTCGTGAAAACCTCACGCACCTCGTAATGTACAAGAAGCTCCCCGGCTTCATCAAAGGTCTCACGACGGAAGCGTCACTCGTTCTCCGCTTTGACCTGGCCGCGCTCGCGGCGAACACGGGCAGCCTGAACTCGGCCCTCTACGACTCGGGCTCGTTCCTCCGAATCTTCTACAACACGAGCGCGAAGAACGAAAAAGAAGGCGTTTCCGCCGTCTTCTTCCCGCTCGACACCGACCGTGTCCGTCTCGGCTACCTCTACGACATCTCTTGGGGCGGCACCGCGGCGAGCATCAACCAGAGCATCTTCCCGCGTATTCAGGGGTCTTCGCCCGGTTTGAAGATCCAGTACGACTCGAAGGATTTCTACGCCTTCCTCGGTTTGAAGACGGCGACGATCGTCCAGCCGGAAAAGATCCTCAGCGGCTCCGGCGGCGAGGGCGGCGTCGAAGTCACCCGCGTCGGTGAAGCGAACTACGGCGTCCTCGGCGGACTCGGGTTCGACCCGACGGAGAACGTCCGCGTCGACGTCGGCGCCGGCTACTTCCAGCAGGGCAAGTTCGACCTCGACGACGTCCGCGGCCAGAACGTCTACACGTATGGCGGGTCGGCGCGCGTCATGTACCACCACAACATGCCGGTCCCGACGTCGATCGACTTCCAGCTCTATCGGAATGATCCGCAAGCGCCGATGCAGCTTTTCCGCCCGGAGAAGTACGAGCCGGGCAAGACGAGCTACAGCGTCAGCGCCGAAGCGGACGTCCTCCAGCAGCACCTGAAGGACTTCGACGTCGCCGGAAAGCTGAAGGATCAGACCGCTTACGCGGCAGCCATCCAGGGCGTGCTCAAGTCGGGCTACCTCCGCGCGAGCGCGACCGGCATCGTCCGCAACTTGGCCTTCGTCAACCGCAACGTTCCCGGGTTTATCCCCTTTGAAACGCTGCCGAAGGACGCCAAAACCGACAATGAACTCTTTGGGGCGGTCGCGCTCGACTACCACCTGGCCGACCTCCACCTCACGCCGGGCATCGGCGCGGGTCTTCAGATGCCGGCGACCTTCCGGAGCGAATTCAGCGACGGCGGCATCCAGGCCTCGCGCGTGATCGTCGTCCGCCAGCAGGGGCAGGAATCGATCCTCCCCTACAACAAGGACCGCACCCCGATCGTCCAGGCGCGCGCGTCGGTCAAGTGGGACCTCAGCGAGGCTTTCGCGATGGTCGGCTGGGCTCAGTTCGTTCGCGACAACAACAGCACGCTCGTCATCCGCGACCCGAAGGAAGGCTCGGCCACGCTGCGCGTCTACCAGTCGCCGAACCGTATCGGCGCGGGTGTCGCGCTTCAAGCGCGCTTCTGAGACCCGCTTCAAGCGCGCTTCTGAGACCCGCTTCAAGCGCGCTTCTGAGACCCGCTTCAAGCGCGCTTCTGAGACCCGCTTCAAACCAAAAACCCTCGAAGGCTAGCCTTCGGGGGTTCTTCGCTTTCTCCGTCCGTCAATGACGGATTCCGTCATCGGGGGGCGGCGGCAACGGGGGGCGCCGGGCGAGCTTGTCCAGGCATGCGAGACGCACGGCCCCCGAGACCGAAGGCGACGTCGCAACCAACCGAAGTTCTTGACGAAGGAGCAGCGCCACGAGCGGCACGGCGAGCTCGGGGGCCAGCTTCGGATGCATGCAGAGCGCAAGACGAATTCGTGCAGAATGCACCCACCGCGGCGACCGAGCGACCCGCGTCAACACCGCGGCGTCGCCGGGCCGACGCGCAACGAGCCGGAGCACGTCGGCTTCGGTGGTTCGCGGATTGATAAGTACGTTGGCGACGACCTCCGGGTGCGGGTCGAGGAGCAACTTTTCGAGAAGATCGCGGCTCGGTCGACGGGCGAGCGCCTTCCGCTCCCCGAGCGTAAACGCCCGGCCCCGCGGATCGGTCATCACGCGCGGATCGGCGGCCCGCCCCCGTTCCTCGCCAGGCTCGCGCACCGCCGGAACGTCCTCCTCGCCGCCAAGAAACCGCAGGAGCGCCGCATGGCCGCCCGCCTTCGCGGCCGCCGCGAGGTCCCGGCGTCGATGGACGACCGGCGCCCGCGCTTCGCCGGGGTGTTCGTTTTCGGCGAGCCAGTCGACGACGGCGAACATAGCATCGCGCGCCTGGGCATCTGCCGCCTCCACCCGCAGACACAGTTCCTCAATCGCCGCAGAAAATCCAACAATTCCAGTCGTTTCTGCAAAGAGCCCAACGACGCGCGGTCGCAGCGCCTCGTCGCGCTGACCACGCACGCCGCGGATGAGTGAATCGACAGGCCTCGTCGGTTGCGGTCCGTCGGCGGGGAATTCAGGTCCTTGCACGCCGGCAGTCTACACCGACTCCGCAACCCACCGGCGATTCCCCGGCGAAACACTTCCGAATCTCCTTCGCCGGATGCATGATGCGCCGCGATGCTTCTCGACCTCGTGCACGCCGGTCCCACCGATCCGCCGTCCCGCAATCCTGACCTCGACGACGACGTCGCCACGCGCACCGTCCCCCGCGCAAAAACGCCTCGGCGGTTCAAAGTCATTTTTCACAATGACGACTATACGACGATGGAGTTCGTGATCGTCGTGCTCCGAAGCTACTTTCACAAGAATGACGCAGAAGCGAATCACATCATGATGACGGTCCACCGAAAAGGGCGCGCCGTTGCCGGGATCTATCCGCGCGATGTGGCCGAAACCAAGGTGAGTGAAGTGATGGACCTCGCAAAAGAGAATGGGATGCCGCTTCTCTTGACGACGGAGCCGGAAGACGGAGACGGCTCCGGGTCCGAATAGCGGGATTCTCTCGGGAAGGATTGCGCTTTCCGAAACCATCCCCACGTTGCGCCTTCTTGCCAGCCCCCCGAGGATTCTCTCATGCGCATCAGCCCTGAAGTCGAAATCGCCCTCACCGTCGCCGCGAACGAAGCGGCCCGTCGGTGCCATGAGTACGTCACCCTCGAAC
>JAAFHJ010000356.1 GCA_013298325.1 Myxococcales bacterium
GGGGAGCCCTTCGTCAACGAGCGCCTGGCGCACCAGCGCCGCGAGCGCCCGGTTGCTCGCGATCGCCTCGGAGCCGCCGCGGAGGACAACGGCGTTCCCCGTCTTCAGCGCGAGCACGCTCGCATCGACGGTCACGTTCGGCCGCGCCTCGTAGACCATCGCAATGAGCCCAAGCGGCGCCCGCACCCGCGTCACGCGCAGGCCGTTCGGACGGACCGTCTCCGTCACCGTCTCGCCGACCGGATCGGGGAGCGCCGCCACCTCGTCGACCGCCTTCGCGAGCGCCTCCAAGCGCCCGTCGTCGAGGCGGAGCCGGTCGCGGAGCGCCGGCGCGACCCCCTTCCCGTCGGCGGCGGCGAGATCTTCCGCGTTCGCGGCGAGCAACGCCGGCTTCGACGCGCGGATCGCCCCGGAAATCCGCGCAAGGAGCGCGTTTTTTTGGGCGGTCGTCGCCAACGCCATCCGTCGCGAGGCCGCCTTCGCCCGCGCACACCCTTCACGAACGGCCGTCTCCACTGCGCTTTCCAGGCTCATGGCGCCCGACTCTGCCAAAAACGCCCCGCCGGCGTCGAGGAAAGTCCCGCGGAAAGAAAATCACCCCGTTTTTTCCGATTTTCAGCGGCGATCCTCGTCGGTGTACCGTGCATCAAAGGCCGATTCGAACCTTGCGCCGATCTCTCGCCGTGGTAAGGCCGCCCGCGGACCGAGTGGGACAAGTGGGACACCAAAGTATGTTCAAGACCTTCACAGCACTGGCGATCGCGCTCCCCCTTTCGTGGGCGATGGCCTCCACGGCGGCGGCCCAGAAGCCGGCCGAGGAGTCGCTCGATCCGGCGGCGGCGAAAGCCCACTTCGGGAAGGCGAAAGAGTTCTACCTGGCCGGCAATTACAAAGCGGCGAAGACGGAGCTCGAAGAGGCCCAGCGCCTCGATCCAAACGCGAAAGAGCTCGTCCTCAACCTCGCAAACGTCTGCGAGAAGCTCGCCTCCTACGACGAGGCACTCAAATGGTTTACCTTTTACAAGGGGCTCCCGTCGGTCACGCCGGAAGAGCAGACCAAAGCAGACGCTTCCCTCCGTCGCATCGAAGGCGCAAAGCGCACCGCCGACGAAGATGCGGCGAAGCGCAAGGCTGAAGAGGACGCCCGCCACCAGGCCGAACTCGAGAAGAACAAGACGGTTGTCGTCATTGAAAAACCGGTCGTCCGCAAATCGGGCCGCGTCGACGCGCTCACCCTCGGCGCTGCCGGTATCGGCGTCGTCGGCCTCGGCGTCGGGACGATCTTCGGCTTGAAAGCGCTGAGCGACGACCCTGCCGGCGTCAAGCTCACCTCGTCATTCACCTACACCGACTACGTCGCCCGCCACGACAAGGCGAGCCAGTCGGCGACGATTTCGACGGTCGGCTTCGGCATCGGCTTGGCAGCGACCGTCGGTGCAG
This sequence comes from Myxococcales bacterium, assembly GCA_013298325.1. Lineage (GTDB taxonomy): Bacteria > Myxococcota_A > Polyangia > Polyangiales > Polyangiaceae > JAAFHJ01. The sequence goes on from JAAFHJ010000356.1 coordinate 1,441, forward strand.
CCATCCTGTACTTTGCCCGCCCCGCCCACGACGAAAACGGGGAAGAGCCGCCGCCCGCCAAGGCCGGCGATGTCAACGTCGGCTTCGGTTCCCTTTCGGTGCGCTTCCAATGAGCAAGAATACTTCCAAAATTTTCGCGCTCTTCGCCGTCGGGACGGTCCTCGCCGGCTGCTCGGCGCTGATCGAATCCAAGGGGAACGGCATCGGCGCCCCCTGCGAGATTACCGGCGACGGGGTCGACCCCTGCCGCACCGACAAGGGCTACTTCTGCCTGCCAGCGATCGGCGGCGAAGGCTTCCGTTGTTCGCCCGGTCGCGAGCCGTCTGAGGACAGCGGCACGCCGGAAACGAGCGTCGCCGACACCGGCGTCCCCGAGACGGGACCGGCGCTCGACGCCGGGAAAGAGACCGGCCCGGCGCCCGACGCCGGCGGAAACGTCGCCTACGGCGTGGCTTGTACTCGGGACGGCGACTGCGCGACGGGCGTGTGCGGAACGGCGCGCATTTTCCCGAGCCCCGAGGTCCTTGCGAAGGTCGGCGGAAAGTGCACCCAGGCATGCGCCAACAGCGCAGATTGCCCCACGAATTCGGTCTGCATGATCTCCGATTCCGGAGCGAATTTCTGCGTCGCGGGTGCGTCGGTCGGGCGCACAGCCTTCGGCAGCGGCGGCCCCGGGGCGGCCTGCACGGTCGACGCCAACTGCCGCTCGGGCTTGTGCAACGGGGTCAAATGCTTCGACACGTGCACAAACAACGGGTCGTGCACCGGGACGTGCAAGCTCTCCGGCTACCAAAACTTCTTCGATCTTCCGAACGCGCCAAACCTCCCCGTCTACGGCTTCGCCTGCGTAACGGGGACAGGGGCCGCGCCAGGGGCAACCTGCGCGAAAGCCTCTGACTGCGCGTCCGGCCTCTGCGACGCCGATGCCAAATGCACCACCGCCTGCGAGAAGGACGCCGACTGCACGGGAACCAAGACGTGCCGCTTCGTCGTCATCGACACCCTCACCGTCCCGATTTGTACGGCGGCGACGGGGGGGCTCAACGGAACCGCGTGCGGCTCCGGCAGCAGCTGCAAGTCCAATGTATGTGACGTCGGCACGAGCACCTGCGCGGCGGTCTGCATGAACAGCAAGCCGTGCGGCAGCGGCAAGACCTGCCGACCGGCAGCGGCCCCGGCACCGGCACTCCCGTACTGCCAGTAACCGTCGGAAGTTCTTCGATACAGAAAGCCCCGAAACCTTCCGAGGTTCCGGGGCTTTCTTGCGTCGAGGGCGGCCCGTTTCAGGGGGCGCCGTCGGCCGAACCGTCGCGGGCGCCTGCATCGGTGCTCGCCGCACCTGCGTCCGTGCCGGAATCTGCGGTCGTCGTGCCGCCGTCGCCGGGGACGATCGCATCGGGGGCGGTCGCGCTGTCGGTCGCGACCGCCGAGTCGGTCGACGCATCGCCGATCGGGACGCTCGAATCGACGACGGTCCCGGCGTCGTCGGCGGGGATCTTCGTGCGGTCAAAATCGACGAGGAGCTCGCAAGCGACCAACGGGAGGGCGAGTGCGAAAAGGGCGGAGAAGCGGAAGAAATTCTTAGTGTTCATGATGGCCCTTTCAGAAGCGAACGAGGGCGCCAGCGCCGCCACCCTGGGGAGTGATCCACGGCGTCGGGACGATGCTCGCCTTGACGGCCGCCTTCGCCTTGCCGCTTGCCGCCGGCTTTTCGTCCTTCTTCGGCGCGTCGTCGGTGAAGAAGAGGACGGCGCTCGTCACGCCGAAGGTGATCGCCACGCCGAAGGCCATGTCGGCGACAAGCGCGTAGTTCTCGCCTTTGTCGGCGCCCGCCTGGGTCGGCGACTTGTTGTAATCGCTCTGCTTCGAGAGGGCGGCGATCCCGAAGCCGGTCCCGACGCCGAGGGCGGCGACGGCGATCCCGCCGGTCACGTAGGCGGGGACCATGTTCTTTTCCGGGGGGGGCGGCGGCGGCTCCGGCGCCTTCACGACCGGCGGCGGAGGGGGCGGCGGCGGCGGAGGGGGCGGCGGCGGCACCTCCTTGAGCTCGAGGGCGAGGTCCCGCTCGGCGCCATAGGTCACCGAAAGATCATGGGATTGGGCGATGAAGCCCTCTTTTTCAAGCGCAACGATGTGGGCGCCGGCCGGCATGTCGATCTCGAAGGGGGTCACCTTCCCGGTCGGCTTGCCGTCGAGGGTGATGGCGGCCCCGACCGGCGTCGACGAAACGTGCACCTTGGCCGGCGTCGCCTTGATTTCGGCGAGGCGTTTTTCCGCGATCGCCTTTGCGGCCTCTTCCACTTTCGTGAGCTTCTTCACCGGCTTCTTGGAGGCCGGGTCGGCCACCGGGAAGGAGGCGAGGTACTTCTCGTAGGCGGCGACCGCGTCGTCGTACTTGGTGAGCTTGTCGGCGGCGAAGGCGATTTCGTGCCAGGTCTTCGCCTGCTCTTTCGCCTCGTTCGACGCGCGGAAGGCGGTGAGCGCCGTCGCGTAGTCCTGCTTTTTCAGCGCCGCTTCCCCTTCGGCGAAGAGCTTTTCGGCGTTCGGCTTTGCAGCCGGCTTTGCAGCGGCAGCGGCGGCCGGCTTCGCGGGGGCGGCCGGCTTTGCGTCGGTCTTCCCCTGGGCGAAGGCGCTCACGGGGGCGGAAAGCACACCGGCGACCAGCGCGGCGGCGAGGAGAGATCCCGAATTCCTGAGGCGTTGCATGGCGCCGCACGCTACCCGAAGCGGCGAAAGCTGGCTACCCAGCAAAAACGGCTTCGCGGTTCAGTGAGCCTCTTCGACGAGCTCCACAAGCACGCCACCGAGCGCCTTCGGGTGCACAAAAGCGACCTTGTGGCCGCGAGCGCCAATGCGCGGTTCCTCGTCGATGAGCGGGATCCCCGCCTGCTTCAAGAAGGCAAGGAGCGCCTCGATCCCTTCGACCTCGACGGCGACGTGGTGAATCCCAGGCCCCCGCTTTTCCAAGAATTTTTCGAGCCCGACGTTCCCCTTCGGTGAGATGAGCTCGATGTTGCTGTCGCCGATCGGGAGGAGCGCCGCCTCCGTCTTCTGGCTCGCGACGACTTCGCGCACCGTCACGCCGAGACCGAGGGCCGCCTGCCAAAGGGGGGCGACGGCGTCCACGTCGGCGACGGCGACGGCGACATGGTCAATTTTCTTGATGCGAAACGACGGAGAACCGGCGGTGAACATTCCGGCATCTCTACTCGTCTCGGCCCGGTTGGTATAGCCTCCGCGCCGCCAACCTCGGCACCTCAGCCGCTTCTGCGCTAAGCCCGAGCCTTCGGCTTCTGCCACGACCTTCCCCTAAGGAGATTCGGCCATGCGTACCCGCCTCTTGCCCCTTGCCTTCGTTGCCGCCGTTTTCGGAACCGGCTGCGGCTCCCTCGCCGCCCCTGTCGACTCGTGGAAGGCGCAGAATTACACGGTCACCATGTACCGGCTCCAGAACTACGAGCCCCCGCAGGCGACCGCCGCATCGACGACCCCCCAGGGCGCGATCCCGCCCCAGCTCCAGCAGTGGATCACCGTCGGCGCCCAGATGCTCCCGCCGAACCTGATCCCGCCCGGCCTCCTCCCGAACACAGGGACCCCGGCGCCGACGGCGAACCAGGCGACGACCCGTTTCCACGGCTTCCGGGTCCTCGCCTTCCAGACGGTCCCCGCCGACGTCCGCGAAGACATTTTCTCCCTCGTCGGCAAGAAGGGGAACTGGGAGGCGGCCAAGGGGGGCTGCGGAAACCAGTTCTACGCCGAGTTCGGCTTCGTCTTCTCCCAGGCGGGCGCCCCGGCGACGACGCCGACGAACGACGTCCTCGTCTCCCTCTCCTGCGCCCAGGTTCAGCCGTTTAACTTCGCCTGGCCCCACGGTGCGAACTCGGGGATCACCTCGGACGCCAACAAGAAGCTGATCGACATCGCACGCCGCACCTTCGGCGGCTGATTTCGGCAGCTGCTCGTCCGCCCGGAACCGCCAGAGGCGGTGAGGAAACGGCGAGCACGGACGCAGCTGCTCGTCCGCCCGGAACCGCCAGAGGCGGTGAGGAAACGGCGAGCACGGACGCAGCTGCTCGTCCGCCC
>JAAFHJ010000358.1 GCA_013298325.1 Myxococcales bacterium
AGCGCGTTCGGTGCGTTCTGCACGGACTTCGCGGGCCGGTGCCGGAGCGCGTTCGGTGCGTTCTGCACGGACTTCGCGGGCCGGTGCCGGAGCGCGTTCGGTGCGTTCTGCACGGACTTCGCGGGCGGGCGCCGGGTTCTTTGCGCGGCGCGCGTCGGCCGCCGCCTCTTTCGCCTTGTCTTCTTTGTCGCCGAGGTGGGTACGAATGCACGCTGCGATGATCCGCTCGGCGTTTTCGTGACTGAGCAGGCGACGCGCGATGGCGAGGTCCTCCTCATCGACCACCTTGTTACCGAACATGTCGGCAAAAAGCTGAACGACATCCAACTCATGGCGCGTCTTGAGTTCCGCCGACGACGGCAGGTGCTTCTCGACCGGCTTCAGCTTGTAGGTCAGCCGGAGCAGGTACAAGTTGCCAATATCCTTCGGCTCCACGAGGCTGATCGCCGTGCCGGTCTTCCCCGCGCGGCCGGTGCGACCGGTGCGGTGCACGTAGTTTTCCAGGCTTTCCGGGAAATCATGATTGATGACGTGCGTCAGATGGCTGATGTCGATCCCACGTGCGGCGACGTCGGTCGCGACGAGAAAGCGGACTTTCCCTTCGCGGGTAGCTGCCATGACGCGCTCGCGCTCTTTCTGCTCGAGGTCGCCATTCAGCCAATCGGCATCGTAGCCGTTGCGCTTCAGGACCTCGGCAACGCGCTCGGTCTCGTGCTTGGTATTGCAGAATACAATCGCACTTTCCGGGTTCTCAATCTCAAGAACCTTCACGAGCGCGCCGCACTTGTCCCCCTGGATCGGGTAGACGTAGTGGGCGATCTGCAGCGCGCCTACCTGGTCCGAGGACAGGGTGACAAACTCGGGATCCTTGAGCTGGCTGGTCGCCATACGCTCAATATCCGGCGGGATCGTCGCGCTGAAGAAGAGCCCCTGGCGCTCCTTCGGGAGGCGCTCGACGATCGCGTGGAGCTCCTTCGCAAAGCCCATCGAAAGCATCTCGTCGGCTTCGTCGAGGACGAAGATCTTCACGAGCTTAGGGTCGAGCGTGCCGCGGCGGAGGTGATCGAGGACGCGACCGGGTGTGCCACAGACGATCTGGGTCCCCCCTTCGAGGGCCTCGATCTGGGCGCCCATCGGCGCGCCACCGTAGATGGCCGTAATCGAGAGCTTTTTGTACTTCCCGAGGGCGCCGAGCTCGCGGGCGACCTGGAGGGCGAGTTCGCGGGTCGGGACGAGAATGAGAGCTTGGACGCCCTTCTTCTTCGGGTCGACGAGGGAGTCGACGATCGGGAGGCCGAAAGCGGCCGTCTTCCCGGTCCCGGTTCGTGCCTGGACGACGAGGTTCTTTCCGGCGGAAGCCGGAGCAAAAACGGCAATTTGGACCGGCGTCGGTCGGGCGAATCCGAGTTCGTCGAGGGCGCGGCGGACGTCCGCGCTGAGGGGGATCGCGTCGAAGGTGACGGCGGCGTCGAGGTCGGCCGCGAGGGCATTCGTTTCGGTCATGGATCGGTCCGGCGCGTCGGCGCTCGGTCTCTTCAGGTGTCGGTTCGTCGCGTCGGCGGCGAGGGGCGCGGCGTGCGTTCGCGGAGGGCGAGTCGGTCGACCGGCGGGGATTTCCTGGCCGGCGGAAGGTCGGCGTCAGGGTCAGCTACAGAAAAGCCCCTTCCGTCAGCGCGTCGGCCGGCGAAGGGGCGGTTGGAGATGCTAAGGTGCTGGAATTTCTCGAGATACTGCGTCGCGCAGCTCCGAGAGAGGGAATGCGGATGCCCGATCTGCGGCGAGGAGTTGGCCCGATGCGAGGCGGGCGAGGACGAGTTCTGCGCGGGAGCCGCGCGGGGTGTTTCGGCAGGTTGTCGCAACCGCCGCTTGTGTGGCGGCGTGTGGGGCGAGTGCCGCACGATAGCGTTCAGCTAACCCATCGGTATCGTGGGCTTTTTCTTCAGCACGGCGAAGGGCTGGATCCGTCGACGCATTCGCGTGGGCGCTGTTCCAAGCCCCTTCGAGGGCCGTGCGATAGTCAAAGAGGGCCTTTGCGCAGGCGGGACCGACGGTCTCCGCAGTCGCGGCCCCCTTCGCGCCTTCGCCGAGCGCGAAGGTCGCCACCGTGATCTGCCACACACTCGAAACGACGACCCACGTCGCGACCGCGAGGTAGGCGCCGTTAAGGATACGACGCCCGACCCGTACGCGACGGAGTGCGGCCTGGGACTTCACGTTGGTCGGCGTGTAGCACGATTTATCCGCGTCGTCGATTTCCGTTTTCCGATTGCCCAAGTTCACCCGTCACGTGCAATTCGCGGGCGCGGAGTCCTCCGCAAACGCGTCGCCTGCTTGGCGGTAGAGATCTCCGGGAAAATCGGGTCGTAGGCGACCATCCTCTCGGAGGAGAGCTTCGATTGATTCGCGTTCACGAGCGAAAAAATCATCTACGGCGGTGTCGAGGCCTTGGTTCGAAAAAAGGTGCGCGGAGCGCGTAATCCGTGGATAAAAGCCGCGAACGCGCTTGTGCTCGCCGCCAGCACCCGGGGAAAACCAGCGCCACTTGTTCGCAATACACTCCTCAATGCCGTGATAGTAACAGACATTGAAGTGCAAAAAGGGGAGCTGTTCGTCGGCCCCCCAGTAGCGGCCCCAAAGCGTGTCTCCGCCCTGGACGTTCAACGCTCCGGCAATTCGCTTTCCGTTCCGCTCGGCGACGACCGGTCGAAGGCGGTGGGCAAACGTCGCGGCGACCGTCCCAAAAAATGCGCGGTTGAGGTAACGGCGGCCCCAAAGAAATTGGTCGACGGTGCTCGTGTAGAAGCGAAAGAGGTCGTCGACCACCGCCGGCTGGGCGAGCTCGTCGGCGTCAAGTGTGCGGACAGAAACGCCATCGATCTCAAGCTGTTTCCGCTCACGTCTTACCTGGGTGCGCTTCTTCGTCGGGAGGATGCTGAGGAAGTCCTCGAAATCTCGAAAGTTTTCGTTCTGAAACTGGTACTGGACGCTGAACCGCTCGCGGAACCCGGCGCTCTGCGCGGTGGCGCTTTCAATGCTGGGCGGAAAGAGGACGTGAGCGCTCGAAAGTCCAAGTTCTTCAGTGACTTCTGCGACACCTTGGAAGAAGGTTCTCAGTAGGTCGTCGCGGCCTCTTCCAGAGATCTCTGGCGCGATCAGGACGCGCGTCCCCGTCGCTGGCGTGAACGGGACGAAGAGGACGAGCTTTGGGTAGTAGCGAACGCCCAGCCGCGGGGCGGCGTTGGCGATGGCGTGGTCGAAGATGAACTCGCCTTCGCTGTTTGTTTTCAGGTAGGCGGGGGCGGCGGCGACCAGCTTTTTCTCCGGGCCGCTCGTATCCCAAAGCGTGAGGTGGAAGGCGCGTGGACGCTCCCGCGCGTCACGCCCACGGTCGTCCGTGGTCGCCACACAGCCGCTCGTCTCAAGCGCCGAAAGCCAGGCATGCTCGAGAAATGGGGCGCCGTCCGGCACCAGTGCGTTCCAGGTTTCCGAAGGAATTTCAGCGATCGAAGCGAGCGTCCGGAGCTCCATGGGGCCTCTCTTCCGTCGGTGCCGTCGAAGTTCCCCGTGTCGTCAAACCTGCGCCACGCATCCCAGCTAGTCTTACGCGTCTTTCCGCACGAGCACGAACCAGGCGTCCATGAAAGCGCCCTTTTTGAAAGCCCGACCAATCGCGACATGCTCGGAAATTCCGCGCATATAATCAATCATGCCTTCATAGACCAACGAGCCGAGCCGGGCGCTGTTCGGCAGGACAGGGGGCCACCCACTCGGCGTCTTCGTCGGGAGGCGCTTCGCGTAGTCGATGGCGATTTCCCCCTCGTTTTCCCCGGAGCGGACTTCAAAGTAGCCGGGACCGGTTACCCACCCCATGTCCTGGTGGTTGTACCCGTAGAGGGTCGCGTCCTCGTCCTCCGAGCGAAAGAAGCGCTTTTGAAACTGATTGAACGCGAAGAGCGTGTTCCGCCCGTCGTGAATGACCTCTTTCATGGTTTCGACGCCGCTCGGAACGAAATGCTCCAGCGTGAGCGGTCGATGCCCCTTTGCCGCTTCGAAGAGGAGCGCCTGCTCCTTCTTGCTCCACGTTCCGACGGTATGGACGCGCCCCTCGTGGCCGAGTTCGTCAAGAACACGCGCGATTTGCTCGAGATTCGGTTCGGGGTCGACGAGAACGGTGACGTCCATGGGCGCGCTGCTAACAAACCTCCCGCCGCGCGGCCACCGAAACCCTTCGCTGGCACGCCGACGCGGGAAGTTGGCCTCCCACTCGGGGGAGGAATATCCTTCTTCCTCCAACGTCCTAGCGGGTCGGGCTTTCCGCTACCGTCCTGCCGCCTCCGAGGTTTGTGATGCTCCGTCAAATGTTCAAGCAAAATTCGCTTCTTGCCGCTACTCTCGCGGCTTCCTTCGCCGTCGGTTGCGGCGGAAGCGGCGCAAAAGCGACCGACACGAAGACGCCCGCCACCTTTCGAAACGGATCGACGGGCTCGGAGACGGTGGCAGGGGCGACGAAGGCGGCACCAGGCCCTGGAATCATTAGCGGAAATCTCCACGTCGACGACGAGATCGCCCGTGCGTGCGGTCTGACGCAGACGGAAACGAAATCGAGCTTCGACTTCGATTCGTCGCAAATTGGCGACGAAGACCGAACGCTTCTCGCGGCGGTGGCGCGATGTCTCGTTGAGGGGGCGCTCCGTGGGCGCGGTGTGGCGCTGGTCGGTCGTGCCGATCCTCGCGGCGAGGAGGAATACAATCTCTCGTTGGGCGAAGCGCGGGCGACGGCGGTCCGGCGCTATCTGAAGGACTTGGGCGTCCAAGAGGAGCGCCTTCGCGCCACTTCCCGCGGCAAGATCGATGCGACCGGTACCGACGAAGCGGGCTGGGCGAAGGATCGACGCGTCGATATCCAGCTGCTTTGAAGAGCTGCGCACTCAAAACTGCGTGAATTTGGCCGAACCGTTGGAGCCGTGGATTTCTTCCGCGGCTCTTTTGATTTCCTGCGTGGCACGAGCCGTCCGCTCAGGTAGATTCCACGCTCGGGCTTCCTGTTTCTGGCGTTTCGCGCATCGCGCGTTCACCTTGAACTGCCCGCAAGCCTTCCACTTCTGGGCCCTTGCCCCCGCTTTCGGTCACTACCGAAGGCCGTCGTGAACTTCACTCGGCGCCCGTCGCAGCTTCGACTAGGCCGTACTTCGAGGAGATCTGCATGCGTTCCAAGCAAAATTCCCGCCTTTTGGCCCTTGTCGGTGCCGCCGTTTCGACCTTCGTCCCCGCGCTCGCGTTTGCCGCGCCGACGCTGGTCTTCAGCGAAACCTGGGACCGGCCCGATACGAGCCAGTGGCGCGCCCTTGCTAACCAAAAAGGGGACTGCGGAAACGAGCCGACGTGCCCCGATGCCGCCGGAAAGATGCGCAAGATCATCACCGATACGACGGCCAACGTTTGCCAGGGGAAGTTCCTG
>JAAFHJ010000359.1 GCA_013298325.1 Myxococcales bacterium
TCATGCGCCAACAGCCGGGGGAGCCACGTGTTCGTTGGGAGGGGACGTGGGTGATCCGTGGGGGGAATATGCTCCTTTGGATCGCCTACATTGCCGTCTATGGTGCTGCATTTCTTCGGCAATGGGGGCACGAATAGTGCAGATCATCCCCTTTGCCGTGACGCAACCATCCTCCTGGATCAGGCTCGGGATCGCCGCCGTTTGGCTGGTGTTCGGTCTTGTATTTAAGGTGTTTGAGCGCCTGCCCCGGCATCGTGCGATCGTTGCTCGTGTGCTTGGCGACGCGTGGGCACGTCCGCTCACCATCGCGATTGGTCTTGGCGAAGCGGGGATCGGCCTCTGGATGCTGAGTGGCCGCTACGTTGCTGTTTGTGTCGCCGTGCAATCAGCGGCGATCATCGCAATGAATACGCTTGAGATCCGCCGCGCGAGGGAACTCCTGATCACCCCGTGGGGCATGATCGCCGCAAACACGGTGCTGCTCACGGCCGGCTGGTACGTCGTCTTCGCAGGGCACTAGGCCGATCGCCGAGCTGCTGTAGGCAACCGCTCGAAGTTACAGCGTAAACTTGTATCGGGCGACGCCGTCGACGGGGACGTTGACGGCGGCGCTGAGCGACTTCCCCTCGCTCGTCGTGCAGGTGACCGTGTGGTTCCCCGACGAGAGTTCGATGCCGGCCACCGGCGTCGCCCCTTTTGCAGCACCGTCGACAGCCACGTTGCACCAGCCGCCGGTCGCGCCGACGTTCAGCTTGCCCTTGCCGGCCGCCGGCGGAGGCGCGACGACGCCTGCGGAGGCGGTCGTTTTGGCGGAGGCGCTCGGGACCCCCAGCGGAAGTTTGCCGACGTTTGGCAGCGCGTTGACGTTCGACGCCTTCTCGCGCTCGAGGGTGACCGTCACCTTTTTGGTCTCGAAGGCGCCCCCCTGGGCGGCGATCTTTTGTGAGACCCAACCTACCGATTTCACTTCAATTGCATGGCTTTCGCCGGAGGCGAGCTTGCTTGCGCGGAGCCCCTCGAAGGGCTTCCCGTCTACGACGAGAGAAGCCCCCGTCGCCGCTTCCGCCGGCTCCACCGCGACCTCGACGGTGAGCTGGCCGGGAGAAAGCGTGTAGGTTACCGCTTTGGTGGCGGTACCGCTCGCATCGAGGGTGATCTTCTCCCGGTGAGACTCAAAGCCGTCCTTCGATACTTTGAGTTCAAAGGTTTTTCCGCGGGGGAGCCCATCGAGGGTCGCTGGGGTCGACTCGCGGAGGTCGCCGTCGATCCAGATTGCGGCGCCGGGCGGGTCGGTTGTCACCGAGAGGGCGCCGCGTGATGCTGCCGTCTGCACGGCGGTGTACTTTTGGTAGGCGAAGAAGCCGCCGCCGCCGAGGGCCAAAAGCAGTGGAATCGCGACGAGTTCCGCGCGAAACCGCGACGTGGGAACGATCGGCTGCGGCCCCGACATGCCGGGATGGCTCGGGTAGGTCACCATCGACGGGGGCGGATTCGTGTCGTAGGGGCCTGCTTCAATCGCGAGAATATCGGCAAGAGCTTTGCCGGTTTGAAGCATTTCCTTCTGGCGCTCGAGCTTCTCTGCGAAGAGGTCGCTCATGAATTCGCCACGCTGCATCTCGCTCACGACGAGACGCGAATCGTGGACAAACGCCTCAAGATCGGCCTGCATTTCGCGCGCGCTCGAGTAGCGCTGGTCGCGATTCTTGGCGAGCGCACGCATGACGATGTGCTCAAGCGCACGCGGATACTCGGGATTGAGCTGCGTCGGAAGCGGGTACTCGCTCTCGCAGATCATCTTCAGTGTGTCGTACTCGCTCGCTCCGCGAAAGAGGCGCCGCCCGGTCGTCAGTTCGAAGAGGAGAACGCCGGTTGAAAAGATGTCGCTCCGATGATCAACTTCTTCACCTCGCGCCTGCTCGGGCGACATGTAAGGGACTTTCCCCTTCAGACGACCGCTCTTTGTTCCTGCCTCGTTTTGAGCGTTTGATTTTGCGATCCCGAAGTCGACGACCTTGACGTCCCCTTCGTAGGTCATGATCACGTTTTGCGGCGAAATGTCGCGGTGGACGATGCGAAGCGGCGTTCCGTCGAGGTTTCGACGCTCGTGGGCGTAGGCGAGCCCCGCACAAATTCCAATGGCGATACCGAGCGCATGTTCAAAGGGGAAATAGGCGACCCCCTTCTTTTTCATCTGCCGCACAATCGAGCGAATGTCTTCGCCGTGCGCGTGCTCCATGGCGATGTAGTAGAGCCCGTCGACCTGGCCAACATCGTAAATTTGGACGATGTTCGGGTGGGTCATCGTCGCCGCGACGCGCGCCTCATGGAGGAGCATGTCGATGAAGGCCTGGTCTTGGTTCATCTGCGGGAGGATCCGCTTGATGACGACCAGCTTTTCGAAGTCGGCGACGCTCCGCTGGAGGGCGAGGTACAGCTCGGCCATCCCGCCCTTCGCAAGGCGGCGAAGAAGCGTGTATTTTCCGAAGCGAACGGGCGAAAAGGCCTCGTGCGACCCGGTATGGTCGGCACCGGCCGCCCCGGGACTCGGCGCGTTCGCGGAAAGTTCGCTCATGGTCAACGTCCCGCCGGCACGCCGCGGATCGCTCGGCAAGCTAGCGCAGTGCTCGCGAAATGGTGCCGACAATTCCGTCTCCGCGAGTACTGTCTGCGCCGCTTCCTCGATGGATCCTGCGTGATCCGGGCACGCCGTCCCCTATGCGTACTTCTGAATCCAGGTGTTTCCCCCCTTTCGCGCTGGCGACGGCGCTCGCGTTGCTCCTCGCGACACCGACGGTTGCACACGCAAAACCGAAGGGGCCCTGGGCGCAAATGGTCACCGATCACAGCGCGGAAGTGCGCGTGGAACCTTCACCGGGCGCCGGTCCCGTCACGGTGCGCATCGCCCCCGACGGCCATCCCGAACTCGCGAAGGAGCAGCAGGTCCCGCGGTCGGCGGTCGGCACCGTCCTGGTTGCCCCCTTCGAGGGCCTTTCGCCAGCAACCTCCTACGCGGTGACCGTTACAAGCGATGGCGTCGTCGCCAGCAGCGGCTTCGTGACCGCACCTTCGGCATCATCGCAAGCACCCGTTAAATTTCTTGTTTATGGCGACAATCGTACCGACGCCGTCGCCCATCGGGCCATCGTCGCCGGGATGGGGCGCGAAGCGAGCGACTTCCTCGTGCACACGGGCGACTACGTCGACGTTGGCGGGCAGCCCGGCTATTGGGATACGTTCTTCTCGATTGAGGAACCGCTGATTGGCCGAAAAGCGCTGATTGGTACCGTCGGGAATCACGAATTGTTCGAGAGCGGCGGAGGCGAGTGGCTCTCCTATTTTGGTGCGAGCGGCTCCCAGGCACCGAAGGGGCCCGACGGGGCACCGCTCCTCGACTTCACCGCCCGTTGGGGCTCGATTCGTTTCTTTATGTTGAACGGCTTCGTCGGCTGGAAGAGCGGGCCTGACCGCGAGTGGCTCGAAGCCGAACTCGCCAAAGCCGATGCCGAAGGCGATCTCTCTTACCGCATTGTGGTGACCCATCATTCCCCCTATTCGTCGGGACTTCATGGGAACAATGACCTTTTCGCAGCGGCAGGACTCCCCGAGCTGCTTGTGCGTCACAAGGTCGATCTCGTCGTCGCCGGTCACGATCACAGCTACGAGCGAGGCTTCACCGGCGGCCTGCGCTGGATCGTCAGCGGCGGCGGCGGCGCCCCCGTCTATGGGCGCGCTGGGCACGCAGATGGGTCCCAAAAGTTTGAAAGTACCCAACATTTCTTGGCTGTGACCGCCGACCGGGAACGCCTTACGTACGTTGCGAAGCGGATCGACGGTTCCATCGTGGAACGATGTGGAATCGTTCGCGGCGTTGCTGGATGGCTTTGTGGGGAAGCCCTTCTCGCAGCCGCTGCGCCGGCGGCAGGATCTTCTACCCCAGCGCTCGTTCCGGTCGCTGGCAGCGCCGCACCGGCCACAACGACGACGGCGACCCCACCGGTCGGTGCCGTCGACAAGAGCACGGTGGGCGGCGGCTCCCGCTGCGGCTGCGCCGTCGGCGACGTTCCGGCGTCCCCCGGTCTTTTGCTGCCGATCGTCGTCATGCTCGGCGTGCTTCGTCGTCGGAGCAAGACGGCCGAGGACGCAGGAAACCGGCAACGCCGGGCGGCGTATCGGCATCCATGGTCGCAGCGCGCGTCGGTTGGAGGATCGGCGGTTGGCTGGCACCCTCGGAGCCGACCGCCGCCCCCCTCCAAAGAGCGATGAGCGAAGCGAACGAGGAGCACGTCGCAACGAGGCCGGAAGACGTCGCGATGGCGGCTTACGCGGGCGGCGACGACCGCGCTCTCGGAATCGTGTATGATGCACTCGGTGGGCGGCTCTTCGCGTTCCTTACGCGGCGTGCCCGCGATCGCGAACTTGCCGAAGACCTGCTTCAGCAGACGTTCCTCCAAATTCATCGAAATCGCTCAAGTTTTTCTGCGGGTGCTGCCGTCGCGCCCTGGGCCTTCGCCATCGCACGCCGGCTGCTCATCGATGCGATGCGCGCGAAGACGCGCCTCCGGAAGAACTTTGGCGACCGCGACGAAGACGCTATGGACCGCCTCGCCGGTGCGAGCAATCCCGAGCTTGCGGCGGGGGCCCGACAGGAGACCGCCCAGCTTTTTGCGAAGCTAGAAGCGCTACCAGAAGCCCAGCGGGTCGCCTTCGAATTGATCCGCATCGACGGTCTCTCCATGGCAGAAGCGGCGGAAATGCTCGGAACGACGGTGACCGCCATGAAGCTTCGCGCCCATCGTGCCTACAAGGCGCTCGGTCTCGCAGGCGAAAGCGGTGTCGACCGATGAGCGCGTTGCCGCCCCACCTTCGGGACCGCATTCTCACTGCGGCCCGCGCCGAACCGTCGCCGACGCGGCCCGTCTATTTGCGGCGGGTGACGCTGGTCGTCGGCCTTTCACTTGCGTGTAGTCTGCTCCTATTTTTTGGAGTTGGCGGAATCCAGCTCGGCGATCGCCCGGCCGCGTACGTGGGCGCGCTTGGGCTCGGCTGGGGGCTCCTCGTCGGGGCGCTCTTGGCGGCGACCTTGGGGCGGAAGGCGTCGGCGCTCGGGCCCCGACCGGAGCTGCTCGCCGCGGTGACGATCGTTGCGCCGGCGCTCTTGGGAACTCTTGTTTTTCTTGGAAAATGGATCTGGCCGCAGACGGTCGAGTGCGACGGACCAAACAATCACGATGGCCGCTGCTTCTTCTTTGCCGTCGCCTTCGCGCTCCCGCCGCTCGCCGCCTGGATTTGGAGCCGGCGCGGCCGCATCGTCGAGCACGTCCCCCTGCACGCAGCGGCGTTTGGCTCCGTGACTGGCAGCTTCGGTGCACTCCTCATCACGCTCCGCTGCACCTTCGCGAATCTTTCCCATTTGTTTCTCGGCCACGTCTTCCCGGTGATCGTCGTTTCGGTCGTG
>JAAFHJ010000036.1 GCA_013298325.1 Myxococcales bacterium
GGACGAAGAGCTTCAGCGCGTAGGCACCATCGCGCTCAACAACCGGTGCAAGATACACGCGAGAAGGGCCACCGGAGAGGGGGATGCTTCCCTGGAAATCGAGGCGTGTGCCGTCATAACCACCCCCCGTTCCTGTGTTTTCGCCGACGGTACCGACGAGGAGCGAGGCCGGGGAGCGGCTCGCGACGAAGGCCCGCGCCGGCTTACGTGCGCAGGCCTGGAGCTTGGTGGCGCGGTCGGGATCATTCGCGGCAACCTTCGCTTTGCAGCGAACGCGCGGCGAAGGATCAAACACGATTCCGCGCGTATCGACGCCGGAGGCGTTTCCGCTGACGACGACCTCGGTCTCCTTCGTGAGGAAGGGGCGTACCGTTGAAGATCCCGTGTCGGCGACGTAGCGGAGGAGCGTCAGCCGGCCGGAAGAGCGGCTCGTCGTGTAAAAGGCCGGTCGCGGAATTTCGCTGGAAAGGAAGGCGTCGGCGTCAAGGGGGACGGCGGCCGCCGAGATGCCACCGTTCGGCATTTCCTCGACGACGAACTCGAGCGTGGGTGCCTTCCCGCCGCTCGCGGCAAGGCCCGTCGAAAAGAGGCTCGCCTTGTTTTCGTTCTGGTGGGTGACGATGAGTGCATCGCCCGCCGCCGACTGGGCGAGGCCGAAGGGCTCCGCCGGGAGGACCAAACGGCGGCTGTTGTCGTCGGCGTTGGTCCCTGCGTGGTGGGCGTCGTCGCAGCGGTCGCTGGAGCCTTGCCCGCACGCGATCCCAAAATCGGGCGCCGCATTCCCGTCGTCACGGACGTCGAACCAGCTGAGTGATGCATCGCCACGCGTCGGGACGTAGAGGCGGCGAAAGGGGCTGCCGGTGGAGTCCGTGTAGGATGCATTGGAAAGCTGCAGCTCGGTCCCGAAGGCGCCGAGGACGACCGCATTTTTCAAATAGGCATTCGGGTCGACCGGCGGGGCGCAGGTCTCGCCGAAGCCTTGGCGCACGCCCGACCCGTCCGGTTTGTCGCCAGGGGCGACGCTCGGGCAGTTCGTCTTGGCGAGCGCCGCGTCCCCGGAGCGGAGAAAGGGGATGCCGTCGGCACCGGGCGTCGCAAGATTGGTGAGGGTATCGAAGCGGAGCGCATCGAGGTCGAACGCCTGGAGCGTCCCGCCATTGTACCCGAGATCGTAGTCGGAATTGAGCGTGTAGAGTACATGCCCCCCCGGCGACGTCGCGAGCCCCGTAGGGAAATAGATGCGGTCTCGCGGAGGCGGCGAGCCGCCACCCGTGTTCGAGCAGGCGACGAGCGCGACCGCGAGAATCGGACGGGCCGCTCCGGTCAGGCGCCGAATGCCGAAATGTCGCAACGCGTCGAACGGGCCGAATCCTCGCATGGCGGCGGGACCCTAGCTCGGATCTTCCAACCATGGGAGGTGAAAGGCGGAATCGGTGCGTCCGCGACGTGACGACCGAAATGACGAAGCCCCGCTGCCAGACTTCGGCAGACGGGGCGACCGTCGGTGGGGCTCGTTTCGCGAAGGGGGCCGAGCCGCGTGGGGGCCTGTTCAGAGGTCGATGACGATAACGCCGCGATTCACGTCGTCGGCATCGATAGCGGAAACGGCCTCACGACGAGGAGCGCTCATGGGCAGCGGCAATTCAAGCCGCGGCTGTTCGCGTTCGACGCGCTCTTCCTGTTCCCGCCGACGGATCTGCTCAATAATAAACGGAGGAAGCATATCGGACCTCCCGGAGAGGCGTCACCTTGTGGGCAGCGCTTCGAAAGACGCGAGTTCGACTACGGTATCCTGGCCAAGCTAGCAACGGGCTTGAGATGCGCAAGACCGGCTTCGGGAATCGCTCAGAACGTTTGTGTTGCGAAATGGAAGACGAGCCAGAGCGGCTCGCGCCCGGGGCGGTGGATGACGAGGGCGCCGTCCTGGTTGCTCGCAGTGTCGACGCGGTGGATCAAGTGGGAACTCGCACCGCCCGAGGTCGACGAATAGGCGGAGACGGAGGCGCCGAGCGGGATGGCGTCAGTGACCGCCTGGACGAGGGCGGCCTGCTCCATCGGAACAAATCCGGTCGCTTCGCTCTGGAGCCCAAGGTCGCGGACGTAGTCGAGCGGCGTGTTGACGTGCCAACCGTTGGCCCACGGGGCGAGCGCGGGGTGCTCAAAGGCGCGGAAGCGCACGCGACCATCGCCGCCGCGGTCGGAGGCGACGTTCACAACGACGCGATAGGTTTCAAGCGGTTGCCCGGCGTCGAGTTGGACGACGAGGTGGGTTCCATTCGGCAGTGCGCACGTCGGATGGGCCGGCGGCACGACGGCGCGCACGATCCCATCGAGGCGCCCGAAGGGCTTCGTGAGGCCGCTGCCAAACGCGCTCGCACAGCGGGCCGCCTTGTCGATGGGGCCGGCGTCGACGGAGCCGCTATCGGGGGCCGGCTCGGCGTCGACGGCGGCGTCCACCGGGACCGCTTGCGCGTCGCTGGCACCATCGGGAATATTCGCTGGGTTTCCGGTAGGTTCCGCCGAGGAACAGGCGACGAGGGCGAGCACGAAAAGCGGCGTGAGCGTTTTCATGAGCCCCGGCCGTACTCGGCGGGGGTCGGCGGCGAAAGTCGCAGCGGCGCGACCGGAGAAGGGTTCACCGCGGCGTCACCGGAATGTGCGCGAGGGCTCCGCTGGAAGTGGGCCCGCCGTCTCTCGCGACGCAGTTGCCAGCAAATTCGCTGGCGATCGCGAACGGACGGGCACCGCCGCCAGAAAAATGCGCTATTCACGGGGGCGGTGATAGGCGCCCTGAAGAGCCGTTTGCGACGCCCTCGGGCGGGGCTCGCTGCGTGTGCGGCGGCGATTTCTTTCCTATTTTCCGCAACGGGGAACGCCGCCGAGGACGCGAAGACGATCCCCCTCGGCGTCGCCAATACCTCCTGGGATGGCCTCTCGCGGTTCGTCGAGCTGGCGCGCGCGGAAGAGCATGCCGAGCGCGTCGTCGCCGGCGGCACGCTCCCCTATGGCGAATTGCAGCCGAAAGACGCCATCGTCCTCGTTCATCCGACGGAGACCCTCGATGTCGAAAGCCTGACCGAATTCCTTCGCCAGGGGGGGCGCGTGGTCGTTTTTGACGACTTCGGTACGAGCGACAGCCTCGTGGAACATTTCGGAATCAAACGAATTCCTCCGCCGGAACGCCCAAAAGAATCGGTGCGCGGCAATGCGAGCCTCCCTGTCGCACGGCCGTCCGGCGTCCACCCGACGATCGCCGAGGTCCCCTTTGTGGTCCTCAACCACCCGACCGCCCTCGATCATCCGAATCTTTCTACCGTTCTCGTCGTGCGTGACACGAAGGGCCACGAAGCGGTCGTCGGCGTCGCCGGGGCCGTCGGCAAGGGGCGCCTCTTCGTGGTGAGTGACGCGTCGGCCGTCATGAACGGAATGATGCGCTTTTCCGGAAACCGCACGTTCGCCGGCGCGGTGCTGAAATACGCCCTTGAAGACGACGCGTGGGGGGAGCGCGGGGGTGTACTCTACATCCTTTCCGATGCCTTCGCGACGCGTGGGTCGTTGGCGCCGCGCGGGCCGGTTGCCGAATTCCTGGAGCGGGCGCTCGCACGGCTCAAAGACGAAGCGCGAAAGACATCGAAAGAGGGCCTCGGCCCCGATCTCGCGTGGATCGGGACGATCGCCGCGGCGGCCATGATCCTGATGTGGCTGCGAAAACGGGCGGGGACGCTCCACCGCATCGAGCTGCCCCGCTGGGGACGCCCCGTTTCCGATCTCGCCGAGGGGGGCGTCGGCGGTCATGCAGCACTCCTCAAATCTTCGTTCCTGACGCGGACCCTTGAAGTCATCGAATGGAAGAACGCCCTCGAAGAGACCGTCGCTGCCCGTCTGGATGCGATGCCGCTCCCGCCCCAAAATGCCTGGGTTGCCCGCCTCGTCGACGAGCAGTGGATCGACCGAGCGGCGGCGATTCGCCTGCAGGATGCACTCATGAAGGTGGCGACCATCGAGACCGCCCAACTCGCACGCGGCGCCGTCCGGGAACCAAGTTCCGGCGAGGTCGGTGCTATCGTCGCCGTTTTCGAAGAGATTCTTTCGCGCCTGGAAGGGCGCACCGGACGCCCCCACCCGTGAGCCCTTGCCGATGACGAACCACGCCCCCGCCGACGGCAACGCCGCGGATCTTCGCGCCCCCCTCGAAGCGCTACGTGCCGAAGTTTCCCGAGTTTTTTACGGAAAGCGCGAGATTCTCGACGTGATGCTGGTGGCGCTCCTCGCGCGCGGCCATGTGCTCCTCGAAGGGGTGCCTGGGATCGCAAAAACGACGCTCGTGAAGGCCTTCGCCACGGCGCTCGGACTTTCGGCGCGGCGCATTCAGTTTACCCCAGATCTCCTCCCGGCAGACATCACCGGGAGCTACGTCCTCAAACCGACCGATGGGAGCTTTTTCCTCCGGCCGGGGCCGCTTTTTGCAAACGTCGTTCTTGCCGACGAAATCAATCGAGCCCCTGCGAAAACGCAGAGCGCGCTCCTGGAAGCGATGCAGGAACGGCAGGTCACTATCGAAGGGGACAAGTTTGAACTCCCCGCCCCGTTTATGGTGCTCGCCACCCAGAATCCCGTCGATCAAGCGGGGACCTACCCGCTCCCCGAAGCGCAGATTGATCGCTTCCTCGTTCGCCTCCTGCTCGGCTACCCGAGCGCCCACGACGAAGTGGCGATGCTGAAGGCGCACGGCCTCGCAACTCCTGAAATTCGCCCCGTTTTGGATGCCGGTCAGGTCGCGGCACTGCAGGCGGCGACGGCGGCGGTCCACGTCGAGGAAGACCTCCTCGACTACGCGGTGCGGCTCGCCGTCTTCACGCGGAATCATCCGAAGGTCGTCCTCGGGGCGAGCCCCCGCGCGACGCTTGCGCTCGTGCAGGCTGGGAAGGCGCACGCCCTCGTCGCCGGCCGAAAATACATGACTCCCGATGATTTGCGGGCGATGGCGCCCTGGGTCCTCACCCATCGTCTCGTCCTCCAGGAGGGGGCCGACTACGACCCGAACGCCCGTAGCCGGATCGTCGATGAGGCCTTGAACCGCGTGACGTGGACGCGTCGCGGCGATGTGAGCCCGGCCGCCGCCCCACGACCGACGGCGTAGTCGCCCAGGTAAATCGAGGAAATGCAGCTCTTTCCGACTCGGGAGACCTTCGGGCTCGCGCTTACCGGCGCCGGGATCCTGGTGCTCGGCGTCGCCCTGAAGCAGCCCCACGTCGTTGCGTTCGCGGCGGCGGTCGTGCTCGCCGTCGCCGTGGGGCGCGCCCTCGCGAACACGACGGTCGCACGGCTCCGGCAGGCCGGCTTTGAGATGGTCTGGGTCCAGCGGAAGCGCCTCGGCCACTTGATTGCGGGGGAACCCTTCGAACTCTTTGCGGAACTGCGCAACCGGGGCAGTGAGGACGTTCGCGGTGTACGCCTACGCCCCCTCGCCGGCTCGCCGCTCCAGGTGTCGACGGCACCCGACGAGGTGCTCCTGCCGGCCGGCGGACGGGTGGAAATTACGTTTACGATCCTCGCACCTCGGGCCGGTCGCTATGGCGTCCACGGGCTCGCGCTGGAAGTCCGCGGAAACCCGGTCGGCGGCGAAGGGCTCTACGAAGTCCCGCTTTTATTCGCGAATCCCTTTGGCGCGGAAGTCACGCCCCGCACCGTCGGGGCCCCGAAACCACGCGAGGCGGGTGGCGCCAAAGATCTGCGCGCCGACGGCGAAACGCGATTGAATCGGCGGACGGAAGGGGACCAATTCGTTGAACTCCGCGAGTTCGTCCCCGGCGACCCCTTTCGGAAGGTGGCCTGGAAGGCGAGCGCGCGGCGCGGAAAGCTTGTGTCGAAAGAGCTCCGCGAAGCGGTGCGCGGCGACGTATGGATCCTCGTCGACGCGTCGGTCGATTTGCATGCAGGCCCCGTCGGCGACGCGCCGATCGACCGCGCCCTCGCCCGCGCGCTCATCACGGCACGGCGCCATTTGGCGGCCGGCGAGCCGGTCGGCCTAATCGTGTATGGTGCACGGGTTCTCGCCGAACTCAAGCCGAACGTCGGCGGCGCCCACGAACGCGCTTTCGCGAGCGCGCTCCTTGTTGCGACCAATCGCTCCGACAGCGATCGCTCAGACCTCGACGAGGTCGAGTGCGCCCGCCGCGTAGAGGCCCACCTGCGACCGCTCGATGCACTTTTTTCTCAGGAAGTACGAGGTTTTGACCTCGATGCCATTGCGCAACGCGCCGAGCTGCTCCTCAAGAAGGCCCCCTTCCCCTACCACCGCGCCTTTGCGCTGACGCCACGCGAGGCCATTTTTCGCAGGTATCTCGCGCAGTTCGGCATCGATGGTCCCGCACGCGCCGACGGGGAACGGCCGCTCGCCGAGGGGACGCTCGTGACCGCGCTGGAAGGCCTCGCAGCGGGGCGGGCAAACCCGGGGACGGTCCACGTCTTTGGGCCGGTCCCCGCGGAGCTGCGGCCCGAGGGGGCGGCCGCCCGAATCGCCTCGGGTGAGGCGGCTACGGCGATCGCTCCCCGGTTCCGAAAGGTCCTAGGCCGGCTCCGAAAACGAGGAATATCGGTTGTTTGGACGCTCCCCGATGATGGCGGAATCGTCGACCATGCGGCCCCGCGATCGCCGCTCGCCGCTCTCGATCACCGCCTCCAGGCGGCCCGTTTTCGCGCACGGATTCGCCTTCGGCGCGATGGTGTCGACGTCCGCTAGCCGGAAGTGCGCTATGCGGGGCGTCGATGCGTAGCGATCCCCGAAGCCTCCTCGCCGCCCACGGCCTCCGACCGAAAAAGAGCTTCGGCCAAAACTTCCTGCTCAATCGCGAAATACTCGATGATATCGCGCAGATCGCGATCCCCGATCCGACCGCAGCGACGACGGTGCTTGAGTTTGGCGCCGGCACCGGGGCGCTCACCGAAGTCCTCCTCGAACGGAAGGCAAGCGTGATCGCCGTCGAGCGCGACCGGGATCTCCTCCCGCTCCTCGCTTCGACGTTCGCCGCCGCCATCGACGACGGGTCGCTGCGCCTCGTTGAGGACGACGCCGCCACGTTTCCGATCGCAGACACCTTCGCCGGCTGCACCGGCGCACGCGTCCTCGCCGGGAACCTCCCCTACCAGATCACCGGGCGCCTCATCGAGCGGGCCGTCCACACGGCATCGTCCCTCGATCGCGCTGTATTTCTTGTACAAAAAGAGGTCGGTGAGCGCCTTGCAGCGGCGCCCGACAGCGACGACTACGGCGCCCTGAGCGTCTTCACCCAGGCCGCCTTCGCCGTGCGCGTCCGCCGGATCGTCGGTCCGGGGAACTTCCATCCGCCCCCCGCCGTCGTCTCGGCGGTCGTCGAGCTCATCCCGCATGCGACGCCGCGCGCCATCGAAACCGAGCGCTTCCGCGCCGTCGTGAAAGCGGCCTTCGCCCAGCGTCGGAAGACCCTCCGGAACGCGTGGCGTGCGCTTGGTACCGGCGATACCGTCGCTGTTGCCGCTGAAAAATCAGGGATTTCCCTCGATGTTCGCGGCGAGACGCTCGCCGTCGAGGACTTCGCGCGCATGGCGGCAGCCCTCGACGGCTAGCTGTCTACTTGGCGCCGAGCGCCTTGAGGGCCGCTTCGGCGTCGGCGCGGTCGGGCGAGTTGAAAGGGGCGACTTCGAGGTAGCGCTTGTAGCGAGCGATCGCCTCGGGGCGCTTTCCTGCTTTTTGAAGGAGTTCCGCGGAGCTAAAGGCCGCCGGGGCGACCCAACCAGGCCGAGGGTCGGCCACATCCCCTTCGGCAAATGCCTTCTCGAGCTCGGGCAGTGCATCGCCGCTACGGCCTTTTTCGGCAAGCAGGCGACCGTACCGGTAGTGCCAGTAGCCGCGCGCATCGGGGGCGACGATCGCTCTTGCCCACTCGCCGAGGGCGAGTTCGGGCTTGTTCTGATCTTCGAGCGATTCCGCGAGGGTAGCGTGTGCTTCGAGGCGCCCCGGCTTCAGCTCGAGAGCCCGTTGGAGGTCCTTCTGGGCGTCGAGGATCTTCGCCTCCCGTTGCTCAACAACGCCCCGCTGCCAGTAGGCATCCGCCAACAAGCTATCGAGCGCGAGCGCTTTTTCGACGGCGTCACGGGCCGTTCCAAGGGCGGGCGGGACCGTCTCGTTCGCCACCCAGGCGACGTACAGGTGGTACTCGGCGCGGTTCGGGTCGAGTTCGACGGAGCGCTTCGCGAAGCGCATGGCGGCTGCGATCGAACTGCCCCCTTGGCGCAGGTAGGCGCGCGCCAAATAGTGGTTCGCTTCTGCGCTGTTGGGGCGTGCCGCGAGCACCTTCTGAAGGAGGGGCAACGCTTCTTTGACGTTGTTCGCAGCGACGTAGGCGGCGCCGACGCGGAGCTGAAGGTCGATGTCGCTCGGCGCCTTTGCCAGGGCGCTCTTGAATTCGGTGATCGCCTTCTCAAGCTGGCCCGACTCTTCAAAAAGGAGGCCGCGCTCAAGCGCAAGCCCCGGAAAATCGGGCTCTTTCGCCGCAACGCGGTCGAACTCCACCGAGGCATCTTCCAGGCGACGCATCCGGCGCAGCGTGACGCCGAGACGGAACGTTGTCGCTGCGTCGTCGGGGTTCTTCTCCTTCGCGGTGGCGAGGAAGGCGAGCGCTGCTTCAAATTTCCCTTGCGCGGCGGCAACTTCCGCGAAGGCGCGGTCCATCGCAGCGCTCGGGGGGAGCTTCCCCTTCGCCTCTTCGAGCTTCGCCTGCGCATCCTCCGCCCGCCCTTGGGCGGCGAGCAGCGACGCGAGCGCGACGTAAGGGCTGATCGCGTCTTGGTCTTTGGCGTTCAGCCCATCGACAGCGGCGCGATATTCCTTCTCGGCGCCGCTCTTGTCGCCAAGCGCCTCTTGGGTCTTGCCGAGCCAGAGGTGGAGCGGCCACGCCTTGGGCATCCGCTTGATGGCATCGGTGAGCTGGGTCTTCGCATCGGCGAGGCGCTCGAGGCCGACCTTCGTCTTCGCCGAACCGATGATCGCCGGAATGCTCGAAGGATCGGCATTTACCGCGGCATCAAAGCGACCAAGCGCCTCCGTATACCGGGAATCGGCGTAGAGAAGTTCCCCAAGGCCGAGGAGCGCGATGACGTTCTGCGGTTCGAGCTTCGTCGCCGCATCAAAGTGTTCTTTTGCCGCCTGGGTCTTCCCATTGGCGAGCGCGAGGAAGCCGGCCAGTGATCGTGCTTGTGCCGCCGAAAGAACGCCAATTGTGTCCTTCGCGTTCGGCGCGATCAATTCGGCAAGGAACTTCGCAGCGCTCTTTTCGTCATGCTCTTTTTCCAAAGAAATTCGAGCAGAAAGAAGCTTCCCATCGGCATGTTTTGGCGACTTCGCGAAGACCTTTGCAAGTTCCTCTTTCGCTTTCGCGATCTCCCCTTTTCGGAAAAGGACCCGCGCGAGGCCGAAGTGACCTTTGGCGTCGTCGGTGAGGGCAATCGAGCGCTGAAACGCCGATTCCGCACCGGGAAGATCGTTGGTTCGCAACGCGATTTCCCCGAGCATGGCCTTCGCCACCCACTCGCTCTCACCAGCGACACTTGTGAGATCTGCTTTGGCGCCCGGGTAGTCCCCTTTCGCCGCCGCCTGGGCCCCCTTCAGCAAGGGCGACCGTTTCTCAACCGGGATCGCGGCAACGTCTTGATCGGCGCGCGTCGCGCGGCCCCCATCAACGCCAAAACGGACCTGATGGATGTACTCAGCGACCGCCGCGAGCTCCGAGACCTTCTGCGCGCGCGGGGCCTCTTCGTGGCGGGAGTGGATGTGATCGGCCGCGGTACGCGTGTCGACGTAGAGATCGAGACCGGCGGCCGCCTGAACTTCCGTCCATCCTTCGCTCGCAAACCGGTCGTATTTGCCCTTCGAAACGACATCGACGATGGCGAGATGGCCAAAAGCCCCGAGAGGCGTCAGCTGGAGGAGTCCACCAACGAGGAGCGTCGCTGCGAAGCCGCCGAGAAGCATCAGCCGCTTCCGCGACATCGCCTCGCGTTCCTTCAGTGCAGCGATCTGAACGGTTGGATCTTGCTGACGTTTCGGCGCTTCGGCGGCCGGTCCTCCGAGCGCGAGCCCCGATCCTTCGGCGCCCGAAATGGCGACCCGCGGCGAGGCGGCGACGTCGATCGAGAGGTCGTCCCCTTCCCCCCCCGAATAGCCATAGTCGCCGGTGGGCGGCGGAGGCAACGAACCGCCAGGCGGAGGCGGGAGGCCGAACGCGTCCGGTGCCGGCGGGAGGTCCAGTTCGCCGAAGTCGAAACCGGCAGGGCCGCCGGTTGCCGGGAGGAGCTTGTCCTGCCCCATAGGCGTCGGGAGAGAGGCCGACGCCGACGGGAGAGAGTTCTGCGGCGCTGGGAGGTTGCCTCCGCCCGGCATCGGGAACGCGTCAAGGTTCGACGGGAGCGCAATTTCGCCGAAATCTCCAAAACCGCCGCCCGCCTTCGGCATCGGGAGGGGGGCTGCCGGGGCGCTCGGGAGGTCGAGCGACCCGAAACCGCCTGGGCTCGGGAGGTCGAGCGACCCGAAGTCGCCGAAACCGCCCGGCTTTGCTGCCGGAAGGTCGCCAAATCCGCCCGGTCTTGCCGCCGGAAGGTCGCCAAAACCGCCGCTTCGTGCCGGGAGGTCGCCGAAACCGCCCGGCTTCGCCGCCGGAAGATCGCCAAAACCGCCAGCTTTGGTTGCGGGCAAGTTTCCGAAACCGCTGGAATTTCCCGGCGACGGGAGGTCTAGGTTGCCGAAGCCTGCGGGGCTCGGGAGGTCGAGGTCGCCAAAGCCGAAGGCGGGCGCTTTGGCGGCCGCTGGGACAGGTGCGGGAGCAGGTGCGGGTGCTTTGGAGCGGTTCGCGGCAACAGGGAGGTCGTCAAACGCGGGGGCGGCGGGGCGTGCGGCCGGCTTCGGGCGGGCGGCGGCGGGCAAGTCGGCGAAGGAGGCAGGCGCGACGTTCGCCGGGAGATCGAGGTCCCCCAAGTCGCCAAGATCGCCGAAGGAAAACGCTCCAAACGCGGGGGCCGCTGGGGCCGGGGCGGCGGGGGCCGCCGGCTTCTTCGGCGCGGCAAAGGCAGGAAGATCGGCGAGGGGATCGTCGAAATTCAGGCCACCGGGCGCCGGCGGAGCCGGTTTCGGCGCGACAACCGCCGCCGGGAGCGGGCCGGTCGCGTCCGGGTTGCTCACCACGAACGAGTGGCCGCATTTCGGGCATCGCATTTTCAGACCGGTCGGCGGAACCCGCTTCGGATCGATCTGGTACGGCGCCTGACACGCTTC
This sequence comes from Myxococcales bacterium, assembly GCA_013298325.1. Lineage (GTDB taxonomy): Bacteria > Myxococcota_A > Polyangia > Polyangiales > Polyangiaceae > JAAFHJ01. Next base: position 11,306 of record JAAFHJ010000036.1, read on the forward strand.
GCATTCCACCTTGATCATGGAGACCCTTGATTGAGGCCGACGCGCGGGGCGTTCGGGCTCGTTCCCTTAAACGCGAGAGAAAATCGGAAGGCACAGGCCAAAGGCCCGCGCCCGACACGGAGGGCGCGCACGCCCGGCGGGAGAATGTACACGAGTCGGCGGCGCGAATGCGAAGTTCACGAGCCGTCAGGCGGTTTGCCCCGGCAAATCGGACCTCCCATTTGCCTCCGCCCGGCAAGACGCCGGATCGGAGAACGCTTCGCCCCCGGCAAGTGCGCGAGCCTCGCCCGCGGCGACGTAGCTTGCCGCGACCGCCTCGGCGACGCGAATCCCGTCGACGGCGGCCGAAAGGATGCCCCCTGCGTAGCCGGCCCCTTCCCCGGCGGGGAAAAGACCAACCGTGTTCACGCTTTGGCAGGCCTCGTCGCGAAGGATGCGGATCGGGGATGAGGTGCGGGTTTCGACGCCGGTCAAGAGGGCATCCGGACGGGCAAAACCCTCAATTTGCTTATCAAAGACGGGCAGCGCCTCGCGCATCGCCTCGATCGCGTAGCTCGGGAGCGCCGTCGCGAGATTGGTCAGGGCAATTCCCGGTTTGTACGACGGAATGACCTCCCCGAGGCGCCCCGAAGACCTTCCCGCGAGGAAGTCCCCAACGAGCTGCGCTGGCGCTTCATAGGTGGAACCTCCGAGGACGAAGGCGCGGGCCTCGATCTCTTGCTGAAGGTCGATTCCGGCGAGCGGCCCGCTGTCATTCTTCGGAAAATCTTCCGGCGTAATTCCGACGACAATCGCGCTATTGGCGTTCCGCTCTTTGCGGGAATACTGGCTCATACCGTTCGTTACGACGCGACCAAGCTCGGACGTGGCGGCAACGACGGTGCCCCCCGGGCACATGCAAAAGCTATACACCGCGCGCCCATTTTTCGCGTGGTGCACGAGCTTGTAGTCGGCGGCCCCGAGGAGTGGGTTGCCAGCGTGGACGCCGAAGCGAGCGCGATCGATGCCCGATTGAGGGTGCTCGATCCGGAAACCGATCGAGAACGGCTTCGCTTCCACATAGACGCCTCGATGGTGAATCATGCGGAACGTATCGCGAGCACTGTGACCAAGCGCGAGGACGACGTGATCGGAATGAAGCTCCTCGCGAACGCCGCCGGATTCGACGACAACGCCCCGGACGCGCCCGGCGCCGTTTGGTGCGGACTCGCGGAGGAGATCGACCACCTTCGTTTCAAACCGAACTTCGCCTCCGAGCGCAATGATCCGGGTGCGCAGTTCCTCAACAATCCGCACAAGTTTGAGCGTACCGATGTGGGGTTTGCTCACATAGAGAATCTCGGGCGGAGCCCCGGCCTTTACGAACTCAGAGAGGACTTTTCGACTGTAGTGTTTCGGGTCGCGAATCTGGCTATAGAGTTTTCCGTCGGAAAATGTCCCCGCACCGCCCTCGCCAAATTGCACATTCGATTCAGGATTGAGAATGCCCTTGCGCCAGAAAGCAAAGGTATCTTTGGTGCGCTCGCGCACCGGTTTCCCGCGTTCGAGTACGATCGGTCGGAACCCCATCTGAGCCAGGACGAGCGCTGTAAAAATGCCGCATGGGCCGGTGCCGACGACGATCGGTCGCTGGGTTGCAGCGCCGTTGGCGCGCGCAATGAAATGGTAGCTCGTGTCTGGGGACAATGCGACATGGTTCCCCTTTTTCGCGCGCTTCAATACGCGCTCTTCGTCGGCAACCTCAACGTCGACGGTGTAGAGGAATGAAATCGCATTCTTCTTGCGCGCATCCTGGCCACGGCGAAAGACGTGAATTGCTCCAACCGCGGTGGCGGCCACGCCGAGCATACGGACAACCGCCTCGCGCAGCGCTTCCGGTGCATGATCGAGGGGGAGCTTGATGTCGGTCAGACGCAGCATAGGGGCGCGACCGTAGTCGAAAGTGTGCGATCCGTACACGACGACCTGCAATTTTGCTGGTAGAGGCGCGTGTCTTGGCCGCGCCCCCTGCCCCCGACGCCCCACTCGCTCCACCCGGCGAAACGCCCGATCGGAGCACGCATGCGCACGCGGACGGCGGCGAGAAGACCGACCCCGTCGGCGCGTTCGTGCTGATGACGATCGCAGGGGCCCTCTTTGCCGCAATGAACGCCTTCGCGCACCAGGCCGCAGCGGCAGCTCCGGTCTCGGTCGTTGCAGGGGCGCGAGCGAGCGTCGGAGCCATCATTTCGTTTTTATTTGCGATTTTAGTAAAGCGCACCCCTCTCCGCCCCTTCGTGGCGCAGGCCTACCTCGGCGCGAATCGGCCGATGTGGGGGCGCACGCTGTTCGGGACGGCGGCGATGGCGTGCACGTTTCTCGCGCTCGGCGATCAGCGGCTGCCGCTGGCGGACGCCGCGACGCTCTTCAACCTTTCGCCGCTTCTCGTCGCGTGTATCGCGCCGTTCCTGCTCCACGAGCCGACGGATCGGCGCCTTGCCTGGACATTGCCGCTTGCAGTTGCTGGCGTCCTTGCGATTTTGCGGCCGTCTTTTCTGCGGGGTGGTGCGCCCTCATCACTCCCTGCAACGCCGGTTTTCACCGCCATACTTGCCGCGTTTTTCGCGTCGTTCGCCATGGTGCTCCTCCGCAGCACGCGTGGGGGGCGGCAGGAGCCCGAAAAGGGCGGGGTGGCTGCTGAGGCGCATCAGAGCTCCGTGGAGGCGGTCGCGCTGCACTTTTCCACGTTTGCTGCGATCGTCTTCCTCGGATTCGCTTGCTTTTCTGGCGCGTTCGCGACGTTTGCGTCCTGGAAGAGCTCGGTCCCAAGCATGCTCGGTGCCGGCATCTCTGCCGGGTGTGCCCAGCTCGCCATGACGGCCGCCTATCGACGGGACCGCGCCGCACGGGTCGCTGCGCTAGGCTATTTGAATGTGCCAATGAGTGCGATACTCGGCGCCGTTCTTCACCGGCAGTGGCCGACGCTTTTTACATTTGTGGGCATGATGCTGATCGTCGGCTCGGGGCTGTTTGGTGCATTGATGCCTCGGCGGAAGTAGGCACCGCCGGCGTGGAACAAAAAGGGGCTTTCCTAAGCGAAGACGAGTACCGCCCCCTGCCGCGGGACAAACGCGACGGGCGGCACCATTTGAGGTAGTGTCGCGCCCGATGAGCGCGGAAGGAGCGAAGGGAACTCCGTTGTTCGGCGTCCCCGGCGTCGGCGCACGGATCGGTCGCCACCGGATCGACGGCGTTCTGGGCCGCGGTGGCATGGGCGTCGTTTTGGCAGCCCGCCACGAGACGCTCGGCGATCGGGTCGCGATCAAGGTCCTCGTCGCGCACGCGTGGGAAACTGGCGAAGCGGAGGCGCGTTTCGTCCGCGAGGCGCAGATCTGTGCCCAGCTCAAGTCCGATCACGCGCTGCGCGTCTTCGATGTCGGGCGTCTCGAAGATGAGAGCGGCGCCCCCTATTTGGTGATGGAATATCTCGACGGGAAAAACCTCGAGGAACTCGTCCTCCCAAAAGGGCAACCGACCAAGCCTTTTGGGGTGATGGAGGCGGCAGACAACATTTTGGAAGCTTGCGAAGTGCTCGCGGAAGCGCACGCGAACGGGGTTGTCCATCGGGATCTCAAACCGTCCAACTTGTTCCTTACGAAACGCCCCGATGGCTCCCCGCTTCTAAAAGTCCTCGACTTTGGCATCGCTAAACGCACGGAACCGAACGGAAATTTGACGGCGACGTCGGCAGTCATCGGCACGCCGAATTTCATGTCACCGGAGCAGCTCCGCGCAACACGCGACGTCGACTTGCGCAGTGATGTCTGGTCCCTTGGCGCAACTCTCTATGCGCTCTTGACTGCAAAAGCCCCCTTTGAAGGGACGAGCACTGCGGAAACAACGGTCAATGTGCTAACGGCGGCACCGGTGCCCGTTTGCGTCCGGCGACGCGATCTTCCTCCGGAGATGGACCGGATCGTCCTGACGTGCCTCGAAAAGGATCCGGCCCATCGGTTTGCGTCGATGCGCGCCCTCGCCGACGCCTTGGTGGCGTTTGCGTCGCCCCGGGGGCGGGCCGCCCACACGACCCTTTTGCGCCGTGCCTACGGCGCCGGAGCAAACCCGCTCGCGGCGACCGCCTACGCGGGGACGGTCCGCATCGGGGAAGGCCAAGTATTTCAACAGGTTGCTTCCGCCGCTTCGCGTCCGATTCACGCGCCGCCCCCCGGCAGCGCCCCGCCAATAACCGGCGCCCCCTACAAGCACCCCGGCGTGGAAGGCGGCTTTTCCGGCGTCCCCGAGGCCGGTTCGGCGTGGGGCGGCGGGCCCTCGGTCGCGCAAACCGGCCAAGGTGGTTGGGCCCCCACGGGCGCCATCGCCGCCCCCCCAGGCAACCACGGCCTCGTCCTTGGCGGCGCGATCGCCGGAATTGGGCTGGTCGCTGCCGGGATCGTGCTCGCGATCGTCCTCCATTTTCGTGGCCCGGTCGCCCCCGCGGCGCCGGCCCCCAGTGGAGACCTGGCAAGCCCCCCCGCTTCAAGCGGGGCGGCGCCCCTCACGTCGAGCGAGGCGACCCCGCTGGCGCCCCTCGCGCCGAGACCCGAAGCGCTGCCCGTGACGACAAAAGTGCCGGAAAAGAGCGACAAATCTCCTGGTTCTTCCCCGTCGCTGCAGTCGGCGTTTCTGCCAACACCGCCGCCGAGCGCCCCCCCAACGATCGCCGCCTCGGCGCTACCGAAGGTCCCGCCGTCGAAGCCGAAGGCAGACGATCTCTTCAACGCAAACTAGCTGTTCGCAAACGGCGGAAAATCCGCTCGTATTGCCGACCATGAATCGGAAGCACTCGGCGGCAGCGATGGCACTGGCGCTCCTCGTCCCGCTTGCCCGAACGGCGGCAGCCCAAGAGGAGCCCGACGCCGAAGCGCTGTTTCAGGAAGGGCGTCGGCTGCTCAAGGAGGGCCAATACGAGGCCGCCTGTCCGATCCTCCAGCAGAGTTTCGACCTTCATGAAGGCGTTGCTACCGAGTTCAACCTCGCGGAATGTGAAGAAAAACTCCAGCACTTTTCGTCGGCGTATCGCCACTACGAGCATGTGCGGGTCGTCTCCGCGACGAAGAACGACGCCGCCCGCGCCGAGGTGGCCGGCACCCGCGCCGAAATCGCCAAGGCGCGCGCCGCATCGGTCACCGTGACGGTTCGCCAGCCGGCCCCAAACGAAGAGCTCCGCGTGGACGGCGAGCTGATCGTCGTGAACGGGCAAGGAAAGGCGTCGGTCCTCCTCGATCCCGGTCCCCACGACCTCGAAGCGCGCGCCGACAAATACCTGCAATTTATCCAAAAATTCTCGCTCACCTCCGGGGCAAAGGTCGCGATAGACGTCCCCCCGCTCCGACCGGCAGGCGCCCCGACGACGACGCTCCCGAAACCTCCGCCGGTCGTCAGCACGCCAAAGCGCCCGCAGCCAGCAGTTGTTTCACCCACGAATTCAGGAACTTCCGGCAGTCAGGTCGCTGGATACGTACTCCTCGGTACGGGAACGGTGATGGCGGGCGGCGGCGCCTACCTCTTGCTCGATGCGAGCGCAACGAAGCGCGAGCTCGATAAGCAGTGCCCCAATCGGGTGTGCACCGACACGTCGCTCAGGCCGAAATACGACACGGCAAAGACCGAGACGACGGCGGGCGCGGTACTTGCCATCGCGGGGGGAGTCTTTCTGGTGACTGGGCTCGGTCTCCTCGCGGCGCCGACCGGGGGGGCGACGACGAGCGGCAGACGGGTGCAATTTGCACCGATCCTAGGCGCAGGCACCGGCGGGATCTCGGCGAGCGGGGCGTTCTAAAAAAAGAAGGCCGCCCTCAAGAAACCTCGCAACAAAAGTTCGCCGTGGCCGACCGGAGTGCTCCCCGCTCCGAGGCGGCCGCGTACGGTTCGCGAAAACCTCGGAAGCGCTTGAACGCTTTGAGGTTTTATGTCGTCCGCCCTGGCCCTCCGCCTCTTCTTCGCCGCCGCCGCCATCGCCCCCCTCGCCGCCTGCACCGGCTCCGACGCACCGACCGCCGACGACAACTTCAACGTCACGCCGCCTGGCGCCATCGACGGCGGTGCCGACAGCTCCCCCACCACCAGCGACGGCGGGACGCCGGATGGGCCGGCCCCTGCGTGCGATCCCAATGCCTCGCCGGTCCCGACCTGCCTCGTGAATGAAGCGACCGCGGTCTTTGTCTCGTCGTCGTTGGGATCCGACGCCAACGACGGCAGCCGCGCAAAGCCGGTGAAGACCCTGGCCGCCGCGCTCGCTGCCGCAGCGCCGACGAAAAAACGCGTCTATGCGTGCGCAGAGACCTACGACGAATCATTGACGATGATCGACGGCGTTTCCCTGTTTGGGTATTTTGATTGTGCGACGCAGTGGTCGGTCGATACGAAGAAGTTTGCCACCATTCAATCGCCGAGCAGCCCCGCGGTCATCGCGAAGAATCTCACTCTCGTGACTCGTCTAGAAGGGGTCGCGGTCGTCGCACCGAACGCCGCTGCCGCCGGTGGAAGTTCGATTGGCCTCCTTGCCGATCATGCGTCGACGCTCGTCGTCGCCACCGCAAAAATTCAGTCGGGGGACGCACAAGACGGCACCGACGGCGCGGCTCCAGACGGCTATTCCCTGACGACCCCCGACGGGACGCCGATAACGCGTGGCGTCGCCGCGAGGCTCCCCCAAAACTACGTGCTTATTCCGGGGGTCGGGCAGGTGAATGTCGGTCGCTGCATGCTCCCGGGAAACGTCGATTCGGGCATCGTCCTTAATCAAGGGGGCCTGGGCTTCCCGGTGAACAGGCGGGCGGACTGGATTGCAGGCGCCTGGACGATTGTTGGCGAGGATCCGTTTGCAAAGTACGCGCGTCTCAATGCGCCAGCCTCCGACCTTTCGAAGAACGCGGAAGGGTCTCACTACTGGCGCATTGGCCCCATCACCCAGCAGACAAATGCCCAGAATGGGAATGCCGGGGCCAACGGTAACAATGGTACAAATGGCGCTGTTCTCGGGACGTTCCAGCCCGACGGCAGCTACGCCGGTGCGGCCGGGAGCGCGGGGACCGACGGGACGATCGGCCTCGGCGGCGGCGGCGGGATGGGCTGGCTGCCGTTCAAGGATGGCTACGCCGACAGCATTTACGTCGGCTCCGGCGCCCAAGGGGGGATCGGCGGCTGCCCGGGGCGCGCCGGGACGGCGGGGACCGGCGGTGGCGCGAGCGTCGCGGTGCTCGCCATCGA
>JAAFHJ010000360.1 GCA_013298325.1 Myxococcales bacterium
CTTCATCCCGGCGTCGCGGACCGCCTCGCCGAAGGTCGCCGGATCGCCGGGGTCGGCGAGGAGCTCGACGGTCGCCTCATCGAGGGTCTTCCCGCGCCGTTCCGCGAGTTCGCGCACGAGCCGCTGACGGACCTTCCGCGCGACGTAGCCGTCGACGAAAGGGACCGGGATCAGCGGCGTGAGGCCGACGAGCAGCGAAAACGGGGCGAGGATCGGCGTCGCGGAAGGGAGGGACATAGTCCCCTCCTCTAGCTACTTCTTCGGGCTCCAGGAATCCTTGAGCGCGATCGTCCGGTTGAAGACGGGGCGGCCGGGGGCGCTGTCCTTGTCGACGGTGAAGTAGCCGATGCGTTCAAACTGCACGCATTCGCCGACGGCGCGCGCCGCGAGGCTCGGTTCCAGCTTCGCGGTAACGACCTGGAGGCTGTTCGGATTGACGCTCGCGAGCCAATTCTCTTTGTCCCCCATCGGGTTCTCCGCCTGGAAAAGGCGGTCGTAGAGGCGGACTTCGGCGTCGATGGCGTCCTCCGCGGAGACCCAATGGATCGTCCCTTTGATCTTGCGACCGTCCTTCGGCTGACCACCGACCGAATCGGGATCCCAGGTGGCGTAAATCGTCGTGATCTTGCCGGTTTCGTCCTTCTCGACGCGGGTCGCCTTGATGATGCAAGCCCACCGAAGGCGGACCTCCTGACCGGGGGCGAGGCGGAAGAACTTCTTCTCGGGGACTTCCATGAAGTCTTCCCGCTCAATAAAGATTTCCTTCGTGAGGCGGAGCTTTCGCGTGATTTTGGCCGCCTCGGAATCGACGCCGGGGAGATCGGGACCAAACGGCGCATCGAAGGTGACCGCCTCCTCGAAGTTCTCGAGGACGACCTTCACCGGATCGAGGACGGCGAGGGATCGCGGCGCCGTCGCGTTCAGCGCTTCGCGGACGGCGAACTCGAGGAGCGAAACGTCAACGATCGCGTCGCGGGTCGCCACGCCGATGCGTTCGCAGAAGGCGCGGATCGCGGCGGCCGGGTAGCCACGACGGCGGAGACCGGCGAGCGTCGGCATGCGGGGGTCGTCCCAGCCGGCGACGAACTTCTTCTCGACGAGCTCCTGGAGCCGGCGCTTCGAGAGCACCGTGTAGGTGAGCTGAAGCCGTGCGAATTCAATCTGTTCCGGGCGCGCGTAGCTCGCCGCCGGGGCGCTGGCGCCGCCATCGGGGAGCGGTGCCGCGCCGACCTTGTCGAGGAACCAGTGGTAGAGGGGGCGATGATTGACGAATTCGAGGGTGCAGATCGAGTGGGTGATCTCCTCGATGAAGTCGCTCTGCCCGTGGGCCCAATCGTAAATCGGGTAGATGCACCACGCGTCACCGGTCCGGTGGTGATGGGCATGGCGGATCCGGTACATCAGCGGATCGCGCATTTTCATGTCGGCCGATGCGAGGTCCCCCTTTGCACGAAGGACGTAGGTCCCGTCGGCAAATTCCCCAGCCTTCATTCGCGCAAACAGATCGAGGTTCTCCGCAACGCTCCGCGAACGGTCGGCGCTCGGCGTCCCGACGGTGTGGAAATCACCACGCGTTGCGCGGATCTCTTCCGTCGTGCGCCCATCGACGTAGGCGTCCCCCGCCTTGATCATCGTGACGGCGAAATCGTGGAGCTGCTGGAAATAGTCGGAGGCGTAACGGACGGCGCCGTCCCATTGAAAGCCGAGCCAGCGGACGTCGGCCTGGATCGATTCGACGAACTCCACCTCTTCCGTCTCCGGATTGGTGTCGTCGAAACGAAGATTGCATTTCCCCTGGAACGTCTGCGCGAGGCCAAAGTTCAGGCAGATGCTCTTCGCGTGACCGATGTGAAGGTAGCCGTTCGGCTCCGGCGGAAACCGCGTTTGAACGCGGCCGGCATTTCTTCCGGCGGCGCGGTCGGCGGCGACGCGCTCTTCGACAAAATTCGGCGGGATTTCCGTGCTGCGATCTTCCGTCGTGTTCTCGGACATGGGGCGAGAACTAATAGAAAAAGGCCGAAGTTTCGATGGAAACTTCGGCCTTTTTGGCCACGCAGGGGACCGGGACGACTACTTCTTCATCGCGAAGAAGAGCGCGGCGAGAATCCCGAGCACCACCAGGGCGCCGACGATGAGCGGCATCGAGCTCTTCTTCGGCTCCTGAACGACCGGCGCAATCGACGCAGCCCGCTCCATGTCGGTCATCTTGCGCTCTTCCGGCTTCGGCGGCGGCACCGACTTCGGACGATCGTGCTTCTCTTCCTTCGGCTCCTCGACCTTGGCAGGGGCGACGGCAACCGGCTTTTCTTCCGTCTTTTCGACGGTCTTCGGTGCTTCAACGACCGGAGCTTCAACGACCGGAGCTTCGACGATCGGCGCTTCGACGGGGGCCGCAACGAGCGGGACCTCGACCACCGACTTCTCTTCCGACTTCGGCGCTTCCTCGAGGGCGGGGGCCACCTCTGCCGGCTTCGGCGCTTCAACGACCGGGGCCGCTTCCACCGGCTTCGGCGTGGCGACCTTCGGCGCGTCGCCGCCCATTTCGAGGCCGTCGAGGGCGTCGACGACCTTCGCCATGTCGGCCGACGAGATCGCCGGGAAGCCGATCACGGTCTTTTTGCTCGTCGGGAGCGGCTTCGCCGCAGCGACCTTCGCCGACGGACGAATTTCGGCCGGCTTCGGCTCGACCTTCGGCGTGACCGGCTTGATGGCCGGCGTCGGCGTCGGGGCCGGTTTTGCTTCGACCTTGGCGGCCGGCTTCACTTCCACCTTTGCGGCGGCTGGCGTCGGGACCGGTGCCGGCTTCGCTTCCACCTTCGCGGCGGCTGGCGTCGGGACCGGTGCCGGCTTCGCTTCCACCTTCGCAGCGGCTGGCGTCGGTGCCGGGGCCGGCTTCGCTTCGACCTTCGCGGGGGTGGCTGCGGCAGGCGCGGGGGCCGGCTTCGCTTCGACCTTGGCGGGGGCGGCAGCGGCGGGCGCCGGCGCCGGTTTCGCGGCAGCCATCGACGTCGGGAAGAGCGACTTGGCGGGGGCGGCAGGCGGCGTGCTCGGGAGCGGCATCAGGCCGGCCTTCGGCTCCCCTTCGACCATCCAACGAAGGAACGGAGCAAGGAGGAGCGTTTCCGTCCCGACCTGGATCTTCGCTTCCGGGACGGCGTCGCGCTGGGCAACTCCGTAAAGCGGGAGGTCTTTTGCAAGAATACCGCTCGCTTGCGCAAGGCGCTCGGCGAGGTAGCGCGCCTCGTGCTCAAGACCTTTTCCGGTTGCCGCGATCTCCTGAGCCTCTTTCTCAAAGGTCTCAAGGTCGCGGTCCTTCATCCCGGAACCGTCGTTGTTCAAACGGGGGAGTGCCGCGGCGAGCTCGACGGCCATTTCCGAGATGGTGCCGCCGGAGAGGTGGGCAAGGAGGCGCTGGACGAAGGTCGACAGCAGTCCTTCGATGGCGTCGTTCGAAGCCGACGCGTCGAGGGCCGGCGCGAGCATGCCGAGGATGTCCCCCTGGACGGTTACCGGCGGCTGGCCGCCACCTTCCGCGAGGTAGTAGAACTGGCTGCTCGGGCGGTCGGAGCCGATCGTGTGGACGCGCACTCCGAGTTCGAGCAACGTCGCAACGAGCGAACTTTGCACGGCAATCAGGGAGCTGGTGCGGGCCGCTTCGTAGGTCAGCGGCATCTTTGCCGGCGGAACCTGCTCTTCGGGCCACGTCGCCTTGAGCTTGTCTTTCACGGCGACGACGTCTTCACGCCGGACGACGTAGACTTCCTTTTCCCAGGAGCGGATGCCGCGCGGCGCGAGGAATCCGGCAGACGGCCCAACGTAAACGACCTGACGGCCATCGGGCAGCGAACCGACGTGGAGGGAACCGGGGACGGCAATCTTCGTCTTCATCTTTTGCGGGCCGCGAGGGGACCGGAGCAATGGAGCTACGGTGGCGTCGGCGGCGCGCGCATCCTACTCAAACAAGGGCCGATTGGGACCAGTTTCTTGGGGCCTTTGGTGCCAGCGAGCGCGCATGGATAGTACCCGGCCGTCTTCTCGGCCGCGCACGGCGACCGGTCGCGCCAGTGGGAAACGGGCTGGCCAACCGACGCCGCCCCGTGCATCCTCGCCGCCAATGAAGAATCTCGTGCTTACCCGAGCAGATGGCGTCACCCTCCCCGCCATCGATGCGCCGGCGGCCCTTGCGTTTCGTGCGCAGCTTCCGGGGGCAATCGGCTGGGACCGCGCCGCCCATGCGCTGCGCGTCGCGCAAGCGGGACGCACCGGCGCACTCACGCTCGTCCCCGCCGCCCTCCCGGCTGCGTGGCTGATCAATGCGACCGCCGATTCGCGCGCCTTTGCCGCGTGGGGGTCGCCGGCGGCGGTCCCCGCGTGGGAGGCGCTCCTCGGCGTCTTCGAACCGACCCTCGGCCCGGAAGACGCGCTCGCCCTCTCCGAAGATGCGTGGCAAATCGTCGAGGCGGCTGTTGAAGCGCTGTGCGGCGTCCCTTCGGCAAACGTCGCCGCCGTCTTCAAGGTGTTGGCGCTCTTGCGCCCATCGATCGTGCCGCGCCTGGACGACGCCGCGCTGGTCTACGCGCTAAACAGGGTTGAATTCACAAGTGAAAAGCCTGACGCGGCAAACGCACCCGTGGCACTTGTCCGCCCCTACTTCACCTGGTTTTGGGGCGAACTCGCGCGCCTGTGGGAGCCCCTTTCCGAGGCGGGGGCCGCCCACGAAGCGGCCATCCTCGATACCGCCCAGGTGCTCGATCGACTCGTGTGGTACGGCGCCTGGGGATGGAAGCACGATCGCGCCCGCTAACGAAGCGCTCCGCCAAGAGCCGTTTCGTGAGGAACCTCGGACCGATCGCGGTTGCAGGGGCGGCGGTCCTACTTAGCGCAACGGGCGGCTGCAGTCCGGGGGCCCTCGCACGGATGGAGGCGCCGCCGCTCGGCCCCTGCGGCGACGCGGTGGAGGCCCACGCGATCGCGCGGCGCCCCTACGACGCTCATGCATTGTGCAACTACCTCGCCGCGGCGGAAGGGACACGCCTTCTCGGCGGCGACCCGACCAAGGGGGGCGATGCCCGAAACCTCTGCACCTCCAAGCGGATCCGGTGTCTCGACGACGCCCGCGCCCGCCGGAGCGACGCCCCCTCCTTCGTCGCCAATCGCCTCTGCACCGCCTACTCGCGGCGCTGCCACGGGCTCTCGTTGGCACAGTTTTCGAGCTTCCTCGACGAAACGCTGACCGGGGCAAAGCGGTTCGCGGCGGACGATGACGTCTGCGACCACCTGGAGCCGCTTGTCGCCGAATTCACCTGCGCGACGCCGCTGCTCGCGAAGGGGCCCGGGACCGACGCCGTACGCGCCCAATGCGACGGCATCGTGCCGACCTGCCCCGGGGCAAGCACGCCGGCGCTCAAATAGCGTTTCTCTCCGGCACCGCGCCGGCTCACCGACCGGACG
>JAAFHJ010000363.1 GCA_013298325.1 Myxococcales bacterium
TCGTGTGCTTACCGATCCCCAGTGGAGCCCGAAGGCCTCCCCGATCGCCGGCGAACGTGCCCCCGGCGCCGCCCGTTGGTACCCTCCGCCGCTCGCGATCGGCGAGCTCGCCGCCCTCCATCCCGATGCCGTCGTGATTTCCCACGACCACTACGATCACCTCGATCGCGGCGCCATCGAACTCCTCGCGACGACGACGCAAGTCCGCTTTTTTGTTCCGCTTGGCATCGGGGCAGACCTTGCCTATTGGGGCGTCCCCGAGGGGCGCATCACCGAACTCGACTGGTGGGAGACGGCGACCGTCGGCCCGGTCACGCTGCACGCCCTCCCGGCGCGCCACGCCTCCGGCCGCGGAATCCTCGACAAGGACGGAAACCTCTGGGCCGGTTGGGGCTTTCTCGGCCCCCAGCACCGCGTCTATTTCTCCGGAGATACCGGATTGTTCCCCGCGATGAAGACGATCGGCGAGCGCCTCGGCCCCTTCGATCTCACCATGATTGAAGTCGGCCAGTACGATCGCGCCTGGCCCGATTGGCACATCGGCCCCGAACAGGCCGTTTTGGCCCACCAACTCGTGCGCGGGAAGGTCTTTCTTCCCATTCACTGGGGGCTCTACGCGCTCGCCTACCACGGCTGGACCGAGCCGGCCGAGCGCGCCCGTGTGGAAGCTCTCGCGCGCAACGAAGCGGTTCTGCTCCCGCGACCGGGGACGAGCGTCGACGTCGGGCCCCTTCAACAGGCGCCTGTCGCGCCACCCGTGCCAGACCGCTGGTGGCCCGAAGTCCCTTGGAAAACCGGCGCCGAGGACCCGATCGTCTCGACCGGCTGCGAGGCTCTCCGTCGCTAGCCGTCAGAGCGCGAGCGGCAAGCTCGGCGACGACTCGAGCGGGTCCAAAAAAGCGACGTGACCGGTTGCAAGATTATATTTTGCTTCAACAATTTGGAGGCCGTTCCGCGCAAGATCCTGGAGCATGGCGCTCCGGCGAAGCTGCTTGGCGGACGCGTGGACGTTCGCCTCGACGGCGGCGTCTGCCAGCTCATCCCCCTCAAACTCGCCCGATTCGGCGAGGTGCAAAATGCCGGGCCGGATCCGTGAGACGATGTCGTCGATGTGGTGGGAGAGGGAGTCCGACGACGGGTCGGAGATGCGGTCAAGGGTCGCCTCGATGGCGCCGCAGTGGGTGTGCCCCATGACGACGACGAGCTCGGTCCCAAACTTGGCGGCGGCAAACTCGACGCTCCCGATGATTGAGGGGGCGGTTACGTTCCCAGCAACGCGAATGACAAACAGATCTCCAAGACCGACGTCAAACACGATTTCTGCCGGGGCTCGCGAATCGGAGCAGGCGAGAACAATGGCAAAGGGCGTCTGTCCAGCGAGCAGCGATTCCCGCGTTGCTCGCGATGCAATCGTGCTCACACAGCGCATATTGCTTACGAATCGCCGGTTCCCCTCTTTGAGCTGCTCCAGGGCCGCCGCCGCCGATACCCGCGAATGCTTCATGCTTCTCTCCGATTCTGGCTGATGGCCGCGGACTCTTCGGGGGCCGAACGTCGTTCCCGCGGGAATGCGACAAGAACGCCAACGCCGAGCGGAACAATCGGCACGAGAAAAACCAAGTAGTCGAGCCGTGCCGCGCAAAGCGGCGCCAGGACGCCACCCAGGACGAAGCAGCCGATCTTCACAATGCGGAGCCGCACGTGGCGACGCGCGGTCTTACGGTTCGTCGCGCCGCCGGAGACCGCTTGCGCAAGAAAAACGGCGAGGTCGGTCGCTGGGCCGGTCACGTGCGTCGTGCGCACCATGTTGCCGGTCGCGACGCTCACGATGGCGTTCTGGAGGCCGCTCACGAAGGCGAGAACACCAAGAAGAGCGAAGTCTTGGTAGGTTTCGACCGTCTGGCCGAAGGGGCCAAAGGCGCCTCGGTGGCCGGCGATCGCGACCGCGCCAAGGAGGAGCGCTTCGGCGGCGAAGAGCACAAAAAAGCCGGTGCGTTCCCCGTCGCGGCCGCCCGGTCCGCGCGAAAGCACGAGGAGCGAAGCGAGGAACCCGCCAAGAATAAAAAGTGAAAATACAAGGGCATACTCGCCGAGGAGCCCCCAACGACCGACGTCGGCACCGACGCGCGTCGCGATGCCGGTCATGTGCGTGATCAGCCGGCCGCAGGCGGCGAGCGCCGACGAATTCACGCCGCCGGAGGCCATACACAGCATCCCCCACGCGAAGAGGTTGCGCCGTTGATGAACTAGCTCGGCATCAAAGAGGGGGACGAACATGAACGACGCGCAACGTTACACGAGGGTAATCCCAAGGAAAGAGGGTTGCGCAAATTTTTCGCTTTCTCCGGGTATTCCCTCGATCAAAAGCGCAAGCGATCGTCGAGAAAGGCCTGCTCGGGCTCCCGCTCCTTCGCGGCGCCGACGGTGCCCCCCGTGACAAAGACTTCAGCCGCGAAGCCGCGCCCGTTGTAGCGGCTCGCCATCGGGTAGCCGTAGGCGCCGCCGTCCCGGAGGAGCACCAAAGCGCCGTCCGGAAGGTCTTCCGGGAGCCGGTGGAAACCGAAGTCGTCCGAGCTCTCGCAGATGGGGCCGACGACGCGGAAGTCGATGCAGTTCTTCAAGGAATCGACGCCAGCGACCGGCGTCACGCGGTGGCGTGCCTGGTACATCGCCGGGCGTACGAGGTCGTTCATGCCGGCGTCGATCATCAGCCAACGACGCTTGCCGCCACCGGCGTTGACCTCTTTGCGTTGAACGACGCGCGTGAGCAGGTGCCCGTACGGAGCGACGAGGACGCGCCCCGGCTCGATGTGGAGCGGGAGATCGCCAAAGCCGAACTCTTTGCAAAGTGCACGTGTTTCTGCGACGAAGCGCGCCGGGGGGACCGGCTCTTGATCGCCGTAATCGATGCCAAATCCGCCCCCACTGTCGAGGAAGCGGAGCTCGCTGCGCCGTGGGCAATCTTTTGCAGTTTGCAACAAGATGCGTGCAGCATCCAGGTAATCTCCGGTGCTCAAAAGCTGAGACCCTGCGTGGACGGAGAGCCCCTGAAAGGCAAGCGAAGGGGCAGCGAGGGCGGCGTAGGCGGGGGCCAGGTCCGAAACGGGGACGCCGAATTTGGCGTCGTCGTGGCCGGTAGCGATCCCCTGGTGGGTGTCGATGCTGGCGAGCTCCGGGTTGATGCGGATGGCGACGCGGGCGATGCGCCCGAGGGTCGTCGCCCGGGCGGCGATGCGGTGCAGTTCTTCGGCGCTCTCGGCCTGGAGGGCGAGGATGCCGCGGTCGCCAGCGAGGAGGGCGCGATCGATCTCGTCGTTCGTCTTGGCGACGCCGGAAAATACGATTTTTTCTGGGGAAATCCCCGTCGCCAGCGCGAGGGCGAGCTCGACGCCGCTCACGACATCGGCGCCGAGGCCGCGCGCCGCAAACCGCTTCAGGAGCGGGCCCGCGCTGTTCGCTTTCACCGCGTACGCGACGAGGTGGGGGGCGCCGTCAAAGGCTGCCTCAAGCGCGCACGCGGCGGCGTCCATGGCGTCGAGGTCGTACACCCACGTCGGCGTGCCGAAGCGTTCGGCGATGGCGGTCAGGAGGGCGGGCGTCAGGGCCGGGGAGGAGGGGGCGGGAACCAC
Source organism: Myxococcales bacterium (assembly GCA_013298325.1). Classification (GTDB taxonomy): domain Bacteria; phylum Myxococcota_A; class Polyangia; order Polyangiales; family Polyangiaceae; genus JAAFHJ01. The sequence continues at coordinate 3,630 of JAAFHJ010000363.1, forward strand.
CGCGGTCGGATACGACGAGACGCGTCATGACCGTGAGGGATTTTCCTCGCCGCGGAGCGATCGACCGGCGGAGCGACGGTCGCTTTTGATCTATGGTGCCGCGCCATGAAGGTCCGTCGCGCGAAACTGGTTTGTACCCTTGGCCCCGCCTGCGATTCCGAAGATGGCCTCGAGCGCATCATCGAAGCCGGCATGGACGTCGCGCGGCTGAATTTTTCCCACGGCTCCCACGAGGAGCACGGCGAGCGCTTCCGCCGCGTTCGCGAGGCGAGTGAAAAGCGCCGCAAGGCGGTCGCCGTCCTTCAAGATCTCTGCGGGCCGAAGATCCGCACCGGGACGCTCGTCGAGCCCTTCGATTTGATCGCCGGCGCGAAACTCGATTTGTTTGAAGGCAAAGAAGGGGGCACGCCCGGCGCCATCCCGATCCAGTATGAAGGGCTCGCGGAAGACGTGCGCGTCGGCGATCGGATCCTCTTCGACGACGGACGGATCGTCCTAGAAGTGCTCGCCGTTCGGGGGGATCGCGTCGAGGTCCTCGTCGTCCAGGGGGGCGGCATGCGGGCCCGTATCGGCGTGCATTTGCCCAGCAAAACGATGCGCCTCTCCGCGCTCACCGAAAAGGACAAGGCCGATCTCGCCTTCGGTCTGAAGCTCGGCGTCGACTACATCGCCCTCTCCTTCGTGCGCCGCGCCGAGGACCTCCACCTCGTCCGCGAGATCTGCCGCGAATGGGGGAAGCCGACGCCGATCATTGCCAAGATCGAGACGCCGGACGCCGTCGAAAACCTCGAAAGCGTCATTGCCGCTTCCGACGGCGTGATGGTCGCGCGTGGCGACCTTGGCGTCGAGTTCCCGCCGGAGCGGGTGCCGGTCATCCAGCGCCAGATCCTCGGCGTCGCGCGGCGGGTCCGCCGGCCGGTCATCGTCGCGACGGAGATGCTCCAGTCGATGACGAAGAGCACGCGGCCGACGCGCGCGGAAGCGAGCGACGTCGCCAACGCCGTCTACGCGGGGACCGATTGCCTCATGCTCTCCGGCGAAACGGCGACGGGGGACCACCCGATCATTGCCGTTGAGATGATGAGCGCCATCGCGATGGAGGCGGAAGCGAGCTCCTTTTACGAAGCGATTCCGCATATTTCGCGCGCGAACAACGTCGCCGAAGCGGTCGCACGCGGGGCGGTCAACACGGCCCGCGAAATCGGTGCAAAGTACATGGTCGCCTTCACCGAGAGCGGCACGAGCGCCCTCAATGTGAGCCTCGCGCGGCCGCCGATGCCGATCATCGCCTTCTCGCCGAACGTCCAGACCCGTCGCCAGATGGCGCTCCTTTGGGGGACGATCCCGCGGGAAATGCCGGCGATCCACGACCAGGACAAGCTCGTCGACTGGGTCAGCGCCGACCTCATGGCCTCGGGCCTCGCAAGCCCCGGTGAGCGCGTCGTGATCGTCTTCGGCGCGCCGATCGGCGTCCCCGGATCGACGAACAGCATGCGTGTGCACGTGATCGGCTGACGCCTAACCGGCTCCGTCCAGCCAGCGTCCGTTCCCCCATAATCGGCATGCCTCAATGGGGCATGTCGCTCGCGCAGCGGAAGCCGATGACGTGGGATTTCGCCGACGGCTCAAACGAATAACGCTGGGTCGGTCGGACCCAAGAAGCGAACCCGCCATTGAAGGCGCCGCCGCGAATGACGCGCTCGGCGCCGCTGGTGGTTCCGGTCGGGTCTTTCGCGTCGGCGTCGGTGTAGGGGCCGTAGAGGTCGGCGGTCCATTCCCAGACGTTGCCGACGAC
>JAAFHJ010000361.1 GCA_013298325.1 Myxococcales bacterium
ACCGCCCACGGCTCCGCGAGCGAACTCCGGACGACGGTCGCGAAGGCACGCACCGATTGCCCCCCCTCCAGCAACGGCACCGCGCGCTCGAGCCACGCCTGAAAGCCGAGGATCGCTTCGTCGGCCGACGGGCCCGTCCGTTCGTCGCGAGAGACGGCGGGCCCACGTCCACTGGGCTCTGGCAGCGCGCGCGTCAGGTAGGCGAGGAAGGCGGCGCGGCCGACGAGCCCCTTCGCTGGGCGGAGGAGATCGCGGAGGGTGACCTGCGCGGCCGGCGTTGCTGCAAAGGCGGCAGCGCCGCTCGCGAGGAACGCTTCGACCCGCGGAAGATCAAGCCCCCGCAGGAGATCGACGAGCGCGAGCGCCCCCACAAACGGTCGTGCCGGCGGCGCAACAAGCGCTGTCGTCGTCGGCAATCCGGCACGCCGGAACGCCGCGGCAAGCGCCCCCGCGACTGGGGAGACCCGCCGCGCGACGACGCCAATTTCCCGAGGCGAAACGCCACGTTTGAGGAGCGCACGAATCCTCCGAGCAACCATCATCGCTTCGCGGGAGGCGCTCGGAGCAGCGAAAAAATGCACGCGATCGCGGAGCGAAGCGACGGAAGCGACGGAAGCGACGGAAGCGACGGAAGCGACGGAAGCGACGGAAGCGACGGAAGCGACGGAAGCGACGGAAGCGACGGAAGCGGCCGAAGGTGCATCGGTGCTCGCGCCGGCAGCCTGCGAAACGAGGAGCGCATGAAGCGGCCCGAGCGGCACCTCGAATTCGTGGGCGGCAGCAGCGCCAGGGACGCCGCTGTCGACGATCAGGACGCTAGCGTCGCCGCCGGTGCATGCATCTTGCACACGCTGCAGCCAGGCCGCCTCAGCCTCGCGTTCCGGCTCGACGTCGAGCACGAGCAGCCGCGGCGCTGGTGCCGCTACCGCCGCAGCGAATACCTCGTCGGGGGTCGCGAGGCCGTCTTTCGTGAGGCGGGAGCGCCATTCCTTGTACCATGCATGTATATCAACCGGGTTCGCCCCACCGTCTCCCGACCGAAGAAATGCGGCAACCAGCGCCGCCGGGAAGCCGGATGTATATGCAGATTGCACATATCGAGCCGGCATCGGCAAATCGCGGACGACTGCGGCTGCGTAGGCTTCGAGCTCGGCGCGTCGCGCCGCCCGCATCCCAGCCTGGGCGAGCGGTAGAAGCGACGCTTCATCGGCGAGGCGACGTGGCGTCGTGATCGAGACGGCGATCGTCCCCGCGGGGAAGGCCTCGGCGACGAGTTCAACGGCGGCCCGCGTCGACGACGCGAGGAAGAGCGTGCGCTCCGGCGAGGCACGCAAGAAGGCAATCGCCGCCGCCCGACGAGAGGCGGCCGTCGGAGAGGCGAAGCGGGTCATTCCGGGAGGCCGATCGGGTCGTCATCGAGGGCAATCACGACGATTTCCGGCCGCCCGCGCTCCTTGGAACGCTCCAAATCGACCGTATATCGCAGCGAAAAGCTCGACGGCCCCCGCGAGGCGGCGGTGACCTCTTCGCCGGGCTCGGCGCCGTTGTTCGCCGCCGTCCGTTCCCCCTCGAGGAGCTGGGCGCCGCTCCAAATCGGGCCACTCGTTGCAAGCTGCACGTAGTTTGGACCGCGCACCGACGGGTCAATGAGGAGTCCACGCTCGGAGTCGTAGAAGCGGTCCATCGCCTGCTGGTACCGCTTCACCGTCCACGCCTCCGCCCCTTCGACGACGGCAGTGAGCTCGACGGCGTGGGCGTAGTCGCAGGCGGCAAGCGCGCGAACAATCTGGAAAACCGCATTCTTTACAAGAACCTGGAAAGTCCGGCGGTCGCGCGTAATGTCGGCTGAGCCCTCCGGCTCGAGCTTCTCTTCGGTCTCGACGGCGCGTGCCTTCCAGGCGTCCGGGCGCTGCATCCGCTCCCACTCGTCGAGGAGACTTGCGTCGGTCGCCGTGACCATCGCCCGAAAGTATTCTTCGATTTCGCGCACCGATTCGTCTTTGTCGGCGTCAGGAATCGTCTTGGTAAGGACTTTGACGACCTCAGAAAGGTAGCGAAGAAGCAGCCCCTCGGAGCGTTGAAGCTCGTAATGACGGACGTACTCGGCGAAGGACCAGTAGCCCTCGATCATCTCGCGGGCGATCCCCTTCGGACGCACTTTTTCGCCGGCCAACCACGGGTGCGTCAGCACAAATGCATCGAATTCGGCCCACAAGAACTGGGCTTGCGGGCGGTCGTAGGTGACCTTCTCCAGCTCGGCCATTCGCTCTTCGTACTCGACGCCGGCCGCCTTCAATTCGGCCACCTTTTCGCTTTTCCGCTTTTCGACCTGTTTGCGCAGAATTGCGTCGGGGTCTTCGCAAATGCTCTCCACGGCGGCGAGCAAATCAAGGGCGTAGTTCTCGGAGCCAGCTGCCTCCGTCGACGCCGGAGTCGGCCCACCGTCGGTCGCGGTGCTGGTGGCCGGCTCGCGCGTCGCGCCCCCCTGCATCTTCTTGACGACGTCGAGCAGAAACAGGGCCTGCGCATGCATGAGGGAGAAATCCCTCTGCAATTCGGCGTCGACGACGAGACGCTTGGAGCCGTCGGTGCGGTCCTCGGCGACGACGACAACGCCCGCCTCCACCAGCGAGTGAATCATCGACTGGGCGGTGCGACCGAGCGCCTTCTTCTCCGTCGGCCGGCCGTGGCTGCGACGAATGATGCGACCAAGCGTGAAGCAATTCCCCGTCGGCCGCGAGAGAACGTCGAGGATCATTCCGTGGGTCACCTTGAAGCGCGACGTGAGCGCCTCGCAGGGGGCCGTTTGGAGGCGCTCAAAGACGGCTTTGTCCCAAGCAACGTAGCCCCACTCGGGCGGCTTCTTTCGAACAAGCTTCTTCTTTTTGCTCGGATCGGAGAGGACTTTCGCCTCCAAGCGGAGGTTTTCAATCACATGTTCGGGCGCTTGGGCGACGACGCTCCCCTGGACGTCAAAGCCCTTTCGCCCCGCTCTCCCAGCGATCTGACGGAAGTCGCGGACCGGGAGGAGGACCGTCTTGTCGCCATCGAATTTGCACAATTTCGTAAAGAGAACCGTACGAATCGGCACATTGACGCCTACGCCAAGCGTATCGGTCCCGGAAATGACCTTCAGGAGCCCTTTTTGAGCAAGTTTTTCGACCAAAAGCCGGTAGCGCGGGAGGAGCCCTGCGTGGTGAATGCCGATCCCGTGGCGAAGGAACCGCTGCAACTCGCGGCCGTAGGGGCTCTCGAAATGGACGCCGACCAGCGCCTCGGCGATCTTCTTCTTCTCCTCTTTGGAGCAGACGTCGATGCTCATGAGGTTTTGCGCCTCTTCCGCACAGGCGCGCTGGGTAAAATTCACCAGGTAGACTGGCGATTTTCCCGCTTTGAGAAGGTCGTTGACGGTCTCGTGGAGAGGCGTCTCTTTGTAGGTGAAGTCGAGGGGGACCGGGCGGAAGTCGCTACGAATGGTGACCGTCTCGCGCCCAGTCAACCGTGTGAGTTCCTTCTCAAAGAAGGTCGTGTCGCCGAGGGTGGCGCTCATCAGGAGGAACTGGGCTTGCGGCAGCGTGAGCAGCGGGACCTGCCAAGACCACCCGCGTTCGCGGTCCGAATAGTAATGAAATTCGTCAATAATGACGGCGCCAACGTCGGCCGCGGCCCCCTCGGCGAGGCCAATATTCGCGAGGATCTCTGCGGTACAACAGACGGCCCACGCCTTCCCGTTGACGCTCGCATCACCCGTCGAGATACCGACCCACTCCGGCGAAAACAAACGGACAAGGTCGAAGAATTTTTCGTTCGCGAGCGCCTTGATCGGCGCCGTGTAGTAGCTGCGCTCGGCGCGCGCGAGGGCGCGGAAATGGGCCGCCAGGGCGACCATGCTCTTCCCGGAACCGGTCGGCGTCGCGAGGATGACGTTCTTCCCGGCGAAAAGCTCAAGGATCGCTTCCTCTTGCGCCGGATAGAGGGAGAGGCCCTCGTCGGTTACCCAGCCAAGAAACGCATCCAAAATGGCATCGTCGCTGGAGCCGGGCTCCGGCACGCGACGACCGAGGGGACCTTCGAAAGACATGGGCGGTGTCTACTCGAAGGGGCGCGCAAGTGGTTCGGCGATCGCGGGGGCTTCAGGCGTCCGGGCCGACTTTTCCAAAGGCGAACGCCTGCTCGAAGGAGACGAAAAAACCGACAGGGCCGGTGCCGCTCGGGAGCGGCCGCGTGAGCGGGAATGCGAGATCGGTGCGGAAGACCGTCCGATTCAATTGGGGAAAGAGGAGACGTATGCCGGCGCCCGTCGACTGGTAAGGGCGAATCGCAGCGAGGGAGTCGGTGACGTTTCCGGCGTCGTAGAAGAGGACGCCGCCGAGTTGGACGGATGCGATGTCGATGGGGCGCGACCGGAATTCGACGTTCATGACCGCGGCGTCCTTCCCGCGGAAGCCGCTCGTCGGAAAGCCACGGAGGCGCCCCTCCCCTCCGAGAAAATCGTAACGATTTAGATAGTTTCGGTAGCGGTTAAGGACGAGCGCATCGAAGACGATGCGCCCAATCTTGAACTTGGGCGTGACGACGCGGAGCGTCCCGGTGACCGAGGCATCGGGGATCGCATCAAGCTGGACTTCGTGGGTGCTCTCGATGCCAGCGCGCGCGATGCCATTTCCGAGGGGGACGGTGTATTGGGCGGCACCATACAAACCGAGAAAGGAGCGCGTCGATCCGAAGGCTTTCTGCACCGGATAGACCTGGAACCAGAGATCATAGCCGAGACGAAAATCTTCCTGGAGGGCGAGCGTCTCGACGTCAGTCAGTCGGTAAAAATTATTCTGATAGATATGGATACGTGCGATGGGGTCGACACGAATATCGGTTCTCGGAACAACGTTCTTCTCGAAGGCGGAGACGGCAACGGCCGAAAACCCTTCAAGATTGTGAGACCGATACATCCGCCGGTTGTATTCGCCGCCGAAGGTAAAATCGACCTTGTTGCGCCAACCAAAAGAGCGGGTAATCCCAAAGGAATTGACGAGATTTCGCTGAAGATACTCGAAAGGAATATTGTCCTTCTCGGGCGTCTCCTTCGCATCGTACGTCCCCTGGATTCCGTCGACATAGCGGCGGGAAATGCTCGTGCCCCACGCAGTCCCGACCGACCACGCCCACGGCGTTCGCGTTGTGTAGAGCGTCTGCCCGAGCGACACGGCGCCGTTCGTGCCCTCCGTATCGCCGGTGCGGCGGTTGAAAATCACGCTCGCGGCGACCGACGCGCCGATGTAGCTCGTGCCGATGCGGGGAATCTTGTTTGCCAGTCCGTATTCACGGCTAAGCGGGAGCTGTTTGAAGGTGAAGGAAGTCGCGTTGTGGATGCCGGCGAAATTGGATTCAGAAGGTTGGAGAACAACCGATTGAAGCCCCCCCTTCCCTAGCGCGAGA
>JAAFHJ010000362.1 GCA_013298325.1 Myxococcales bacterium
TCTGGTGAAGAAGCTCTCGCCGGTCTTCACCATTTTGACCGGGTCGTACTTGGCGAGCCCCTTGTCGACATCGAGAGATCCTTGGCCTTTGTAGGGCTCCACAAGATCGTAGATGTTGTTCCATTCTTGCGCCCACATGTTCCCGAGGAGGTGGGCCGGGATCGCCCCCTTGCCTGAAGCGACGACCTTGTCGCCGTACTTGGCGCGGAGCTGCTTTTTTACGTAGCAGTGGAGTTCGTCATAGAGCGGTTTCACGTCGCCCCACAAACGCTCAATATCTTTTTCAAAGTCGGCCGGCGTCATGTCGTAGCCGGCCCTCCAGAGGGCGCCGAGATCCTCGAAACCGATCGTCTTTGCCCCTTCGTTGCCGAGGGTGACGTAACGGAGATATTTGTCCTTCATCGGGACGGCGATGGTGTGCCAGCCGTCGAAGGCTTCGCGAAGTTCGCCTTCGTCACGGGAGGACTTCAGGATCGCGCCGAGGTCGTCCAGCTTGAGGCAGGTTTTCGCGGCGGCGCCCTTCTTCGTATCCGCTTTTGTGAGGTATTTCGAAAGTTTAGACCCAGCTGTCGGGCAGTATTTCCCCTTGCCGTACATGGCGCCAAGTTCCGCCTGGACCTTTGCGAGTTCGGCCCCTTTGGCGGCATCTTCGGGGGCCGGCACCGTCTGTGCGACCTTCAAAAGATGAAGCATCCGAGCCGTTTGCGGGTCGAGTTGCCCGAGGATCGGGTCGAAGCGGCGGGCGGCGAGGATCGTCTTGGTGATGTACTCGCTCGTCGCCTCTTCGCCGCCGGCGGCAAGGGTTTCGGTGTCGTCGGTGATGAAGTTTTGGGAGACCCAGCCGGCCCGATCGCGGGCAACCCACAGGCGGCGCAGGTTGACGTCGACGTCGGCGACGAAGGCCTTCGCCTCTTCCGGCGTCGGCGGCTTCGCGGTCACCGCCTCGGGCTTCGCGCTTGGCGAAGTGGCCGGGGGGAGCGGTGTGGCAGCCGGCGGGCAGGTATTTTCCGCGCCGCACGCGCCGAGGAGGGCTGCAGAGAGCGGCAGGAGCGCGGGGACGGCGAGCAGGAGGCGGGTTCTCATGAGGGGCGCTGGTCTACCTGACTTCGAAGTTCGTGGCGAGGCCGCCCCTGCGGATCCTCCGGATCCGCCCGACAGTCGGATTTATCCACGTAAAACCAGACGTTTGCACGCACTCGTGAGCCGGTTGCGGAGCCGTTTTCAGTGCATAGCGCATACAAAGTGCACTGCGACGGCAGACTCCACCTATCAACCCCTCCGAAAAAGGGACCGCGGACGCACACACGCGCTCGGAAGGGGCGCCAATTCTTCGACATCGACAAACGCAAGACGCGCAGAAATGGCCCCTCTTCCGAGAGACACATCCGCGCTATTCAATACGACAATCCTGGAATTTTTTGCCCGTCGGCACACGACGGTGGCAGGGAGCGAAGCTATTTATCTAAGCTGCTATCGCGTTAGCCATCGCGTACTCTTCCCGAGGATATCCGTAGGTAAAGTGCATCTTCCCCGTCCCCGCCGGGAAGGTCACACGACGTTTCCCTCCTCGCGACGCCTCAAAAGCGCGCCGATGGGCCTCCCGGAAGGCACGCATTTCTGCGATGATCCGCTTCGCCGCCGCAAGGTCGCCTGCCGTGGTAAAACGCGGCACTCGCCCGCCAAAAGGCTCACGGCTCGTCGCACGCGAATACGGGCTCGTTGCGAGAACGCGGCTACGCCCTGCGAATCGCCCCGCGTGGCGGCGGCGTGCACTCCTGATTCGCTGTACGAGTTCGGCGCTAACAACTGCAGTCATCGTCGAAAGATCGCAAAATAACGCTCTTACTTCCGCCGGCGCGCCCATCGCGAACGTGACGTTTGCCGGGTTACGCTTTTTCTTTTTCGATACGTATTCAAGGGGGCGCGCAATGAGAACAGCACTGCCGGAAAGATCGGCTACTGAAGAGACGAAGCCCGGCCATTCTTCTCGCGAAGCTACGAGTCCAGCGGCCACGGGATTCGCGAGCACATAGGCGATCTTTTCGGCGACTGCCCGCGCCCCCTCGAGACGATTGTATTTTCCGTCGCACTTCTCAAAAACGCTCCCGGATAAGCCGTAGCGAACCTTGATCATGTTCGCGAACATTGCGTTTCTGCGCTGCAGAAATTTGGCAATGAGTCCGTAGCGATCAAAGACAATCTCGTGCATGTGATTTGACATGAGGCAGACAGCAAGGATCTCAATTCCGAAGAGCGCCGCAAAGCACGCTGTTGCGTATTGGTAGAGCTGCTTGACGCTCGAGGTGTATTTTCCGTGGCCTGCTTCCTTCGGAGCGAGCTTGTGGGCGCGGTCGGTGCAGCGTCGGACGACCTCGTAATAGGTTCCGGGGCGATATTCGTGGGGCTGGGACATTCCCGCCGCACCCCAGGCGCCGTGCCAACACAAAAACGCAGGAAATTTGGCGGTTATTGCCGCGATGGGGGGTGGCCCCAGTCCATTTTGCCTGGCCCGTGCCAGGGGGGGGAACGCGTGCGATCCACTCTCCGATTGGGCGCCTCGCTCGGCGGTTGTGAACGCCGTCCCTTGACGGCGCCACCAGCGATGCCCTCGATATTCGACCCCAAAATCCGACTGACAGCTCGATTTAGAGAGGCAAAAACAAGGGTGTAGACGTTGCGGGCGCTAGGGCGCGAGCGACGAGACGGCGGCAACGAGCGCATCAAGCCCCGCGCGAAGTTCCGCCTCGGGGGCGGCCGTGAAGCAGAGGCGCGCGTGACTCTCGAAACCGTCGCCGAACGCGTGGCCGGGGCAGAGGAGGACGCCGTGGTCGACGCAGCGCTCAAGCACGTGTTGCAAGGTGACCAAGCCGGCGTGAGGCTCCAAAATTCGTGAAAAATCGAGGAAGACGTAGCAGGCCCCCTCGGGCTCCGCATACGTCACTGGGAGGTCGCTTGCAGTGAGGACGTCGAGGGTGAGCGCGCGGTGACGCCGCTGAAATTCCTGGGCGCCAGCAAGCCACGAGGCGGGCGCCCGGCGGGCGGCAAGCGCCATTCGCTGGAGCGGCAACGGAACGCTGAAAAGCTGAAAGAGACTGACGCGGCGTGCGTAGGCGACCACCTCGGGCGGTGCGACCACGTAGCCGAGGCGCGCCCCGGAAAGGCCGTGGCTCTTAGAGAATGAGCGAATCGTCGCCGTGCGGGCGAATGCCTGTCCGGAATTCGTCGCCGCAAACGGCCGGAGGGGGGCCGTCGCGTACCCCTCGGCATAGACCTCGTCGGCGAAGACGAAGAGATCGTGGGCTTCGGCAAACGCCTGAAAAAGCTTCAGGTATTCGTCGCCGAAGACGAATCCGTCTGGGTTGTTTGGCGAAACGAAATAGAGGGCTCGCGTCCGCTTCGTGACCGCCGCCTCGAGTGCCGCACCGAGGGTGGCTGGCGTCGATGCCGCACCGCGCGGAACCTCGCGGACGTGGGCGCCGACCGCCGTGAAAATGCTGTGCGCCCCCGGCCAGTAGGGGCTGATCAGCAGCACCTCATCGCCAGGGTCGAGGACGGCACGGGCGACCGCTCCGAAGGCGTAGGTGCCGCCACCACCGAAAAGAATGCAGGAGGCGTCTACGGGGCACCCAAGCATGGTCGCTTCGTGGCTCGCGAGGGCGTCGAGAAGAGCCGGGAGGCCAGCCGTCGGCCCGTAGCGGGCGAGTTCCGCGGCGGCGCGGGCGGTGTCGTTGAGTTCGGCGAGGGCGGCCGGCGGCGGCGGGTAGCAGGTGTCGCCGATGTGGAGCGGGGCCAGCGGGCGACCGGTCGCCGTTCGGCGGGCGAGTGCCGCTTCCAACGTGCCAAATACGCTTGGCTTTAGCGTCGTTGCGAGGGACCCTACAAAGCGTTCCGGCCGGCGCATCGGGTCCGTTCAGTGCCCTTTGCAGGGGGTCGTCGGCGCGAGGCGGACGATCGCCGCTTCGCCGAGGACGACGGTGGCGTCGACGGTCGTCTCCCCCCCTTTTTCGCAGGGGCGGGGCGCCGATCGCGCGGAAAGTTCGAGGCTCGGTCCGGCGGGGGTGAGCGCCGCTGTGCCGCGGACCGGCGTCTTGAGGCCGTGCCCGTCCTTGTCAGCGCCGAAGGTGAAGCTTCCGCTCGCCCCCCCTTTGCCGTCGACCACGAAATCGAGAGCCCCGTCGGCGGGGGCGGCGAGCCCGAGCGGCTTGGCGGCAAAAAAGGCAAACCGCCCCTGCCCTCGAATCCCTGCGTTGGAGACGAGGACCGCCCCCGTCGCCGACACCTGTGTCGTCGTCCCCCCACTGACAGTCAGAAAATCGGCTGGAAATGCAAGCTCTTCGAAGGGGGTACGTGGGATCGCGACCGTGAGCGCCGTCGCGTCGCCGCTCGGGGCGACCGTCAGCTCCGGCGCGATCGCCTTTTGGCCGAAAAAGAGCTCGAGGGTCGGACGGCCGTTCGCCGCGTGGTAGCGACCGCGCCAGGGGCCGAAGGTGCGTCCCGTCCCGGTGGTAAGGCGGAGGAGACCAAGGGAGACGTCGGCCCCCGTGAGGAGCGTCTCCCCCTCCAGCGGGACCGAGTTTCCAGAAAGCCGTGCGATCTCCAGGCGGGAGCCGGGGCCGACGACGTCCTTCCACTCGAGGCGACCGCCGTCGAGGCGGAGCTCGTTGAGGCCGGTCTTCCCCCAGCTTTCGCCGTATTTTCGCTGCCAGATCGCGAGCTTCGGCAGGAGGTCGGCGGCCGGCCCCGTCCCCTCAAGGACCGCGTCGGAGAGGGTGGCGTCGGTGGCGCGACTGCCGTCGGTGTGGACGGTGAGCGACGAGAGGCGAATCGTGACGCCGTCGACGCCGATCGGCGTGAGCTCGACGTTTCGGAAGCGGAGGATCCCGGTCGCGACCGAAACCTCTTGCGCCTTCGTCGTGAAGCCTAGCGAAGCAATTTCGGCCTCCGCCCGCGACTGCACGTACTTCGGCATGCCAAACAGGACGACTCCGACGGTCGCCGCAATGAAGAGCGCAATTCCGAGCAGCGTCTTCCAGAGGCTCGTCGCGGTCGACGGAGTCGTCGTCGGTTTGGCAGCGGTCGGATCGGCCCAACGGACGTCGGAAAGGACGACGTCGGGGCGCTTCAGGTCGGACGGAGGCTTCGCCGGGACGCCAGTCACGTAGGAGGGGCCCGCGTGAAAGCCGCCGGAACCGTCCGGGGACGTCGTTGCGAATTCGCCGCTCATTCCCGGCAGCCGCGCCCGCGACGGTCGGGCGGCGGGGACCTGTTCGGGGGTGTCTGAATCGAGGAGCAGCCCCGAGGTGTCGAGCTCGGCGAGCGGCGTTCGGTCGCCGCCGACCCCAAGCACTTCCGATTGCGACGGGAGCGTGCGCGCACTCGGCGCGAGGGACGGTCGACGGCTGCGTGCGGAGTCGCCACTCGACGACGGC
>JAAFHJ010000364.1 GCA_013298325.1 Myxococcales bacterium
GGCGGTTCACGCACCGGTAGGGGGTGGCCCCCGCCGATTTACCCTGGCCCGGGCCAGGGGGGGACCGACCCGGACGGGCGGGAGTGATTGTGGGCCCCGCCGCGAACGGAGGCCCCTTGAATTCAATGCGCTTTACACGGAAGGGGACGCCTTCGTGCTCCCATTCCCACGCCGCCGTCGACCGACGACTAGGCCGGCAACGGTCGCGAAGATCGCGAAAAGAGAAGCTGATCCGCTGCCGGGACCTGCCCCAAGGCCGACCGCACAGCCGGAATCGTCGCCGGTGCCGCTCGTGCCGCCGGTGCCGCCGCCATCGGGGGAGCTGGTTCCGCCGTCGGTGCCGGTGCCGGTGCCGCCGTCGCCGACCGGGGCGCCACCGTCCGGATCTGCCGGCGGGGTCGTGCCGCCGATGCCCCCTTGGAGGGTCGCGCAGTCGCCGAGGGAGCTCTCGAGCGCCCCGAAATCGGGCTTTCCGTCGCTGCGTGCGCGGCCGCAGTAGTCGTTGGGTACGCCGGGGGCCGGCGCGAGATCGACGGCGGCCGCAGGGGGGCCCGCCTTGAGGCGTAGGTCGCCGGTGAGCGGAGACGTGTAGCTCGCCGCGAAAAAGGCCGTATCGACGAGCTTGTTGCCGCCGTCGGTGAAGGTGCCGCTGTCCCGCCCGCGGATCCGCCCTTCGTAGAGGTTGCCGCGCGCCTCGCCGCTCGTCGTTGCAAAACGGAAGTCGACGCCGGCGGTACCGATCATCGTATTGTGCAGTACTTTCGTGTTCTTCGCCTCATTGAGATAGACGGCGACGTCGCTGCAATTGGCAATGATATTGTTCCGAATGACGCCGTCGGTGTGCTCGATGGAGCAGGGGACGTTCGCGTCGAAGGCGGGGGCGCAGAACTGGTTCCCCGTTCCGCCGCCGCCGAGGGAAGTCCCGATGCGCGCGCCGCCGTTCGGGACATCGCGGGCGCAGAGCACCAAGTTGCTCTCGATAAGTCCCCGATTTCCGCCGCTCTTTAGGAATACTCCGTAGGAGACCGTGTCTCCGCCGTCCTTGAAGAAGTCGTGGATGACGTTGCCGCGCACGATCCAGTCGTCGCCGGTGTCGATGTTGAGCTTCGTGACCGGGTTGCTCGTCTTCCGACCGCGGGAGTCGCCGAGGTCGTTCCCCTCAATGAGCCCTTTGTGGGGGATCGTCATGACGCCGTTGACCTTGTCGGCGTTGACCTTCAATTGCGCATTGAAGTCGGCAACTTTCGACTGACGGAGCCAGAAACCGGTGGCGCCGCCGGTCACGTGAAACGCGTGTTCGCAGGAGCTATCGTCCGCGCAGGTGCCGCGCACGTCGAGCCCTTCGAAGTGCCAATGGGCGCCGGTGACCTTGAACCCCTCGACGGTCCCCGCCGAAAAGGTGATCTTCGCCTTTCCCGGGTTGGCCGCGCGCACAACGATCGGCGACGCTTCGGTGCCATTCGCCGCGCAGGAGACGTTTCCGGGGGCGCTGTAGGTGCCGTCGGCGAGGACGAAGACGGTCCCCGGAGCGACGGCGCCAGACAATTTGCTGAGGTCGGCCGCAGACGCGATCGCGACATCGGCGGCGCGGGCGGTCGTCGCGACGGAGGCTACCGCGGCGAACGTAGCGAAGGCAGAGATGGCGATGACGGGGAGGCGAGCACGATTGTCGGCGGTGCGGTGCATGCCCCCAACCTACCGGAAACCATCACTTGATGCGCGTGAGGTACTCGCAGGCCTTCTCGTCCTTGGCGTCTTTCGATTCGCAGCCTTTTTTCCAGGCTTCGACCGCCTTCAGGGCGAGCTTGTCCTTCTTCGTGACCGCCTCTTTGAGGCTCGCGCAGGTCGGTGCTTGGAAGTCGATCGCCGAGCAGCCCTTCACGAGGAACGCGATGGCGGCTGGGTGGTCCTTCTTGCCGCCGGTGCCGTTTTCCGCGCGCTTGGCGAGGAGATCGCAGCTCTGGCCGCGGCCGAGGTCGCAGCCGAGCGTGTGGAACTTGATGTAGTTGTTTGCGTCTTCGGCGACGTCGCCACCGCCGACGTAGATCTCGCCGAGCTCGTAGCAGGCGTTGCGATCCTTGGCGGTGCAGGCCTTTTCGAAGAAGGGGACCGCCTTTGCCGCGCTCGCCTTGACCCCTTCAGTGCCGTCTTTGTTCATGCGGGCGAGCTCCATGCACGCCTCGGTGTCGTTTCCCGTGCACGACTTCTCCAGGGCAGCGATCGCCTTCGGCGCGCTCTTCACGACCCCTTCGCCCCCTTCAAACTGGGCGTGGGCAGAGGCGAGGCAGTCCAGCGGGCGGCCGACCTTCTCGCAGGCGGAGACGCACGCCGCGCCGGTGCACTCGCCGTCGGGCAAGGAGCCGTCGGCGGCGCCGGTCTCGACGGGGGCGTTTTCGGGGGCGTGGACCTTCTTCGGCGGCGCGCCGCAGCCGGCGAGCGCCGCGACGGCGAAGAGCGAGGCAGCAGCGAAAAGCGTGGTGGAGACCGAGGAAAAAAGCGTCCGCATGGCGCCGGTCGTTAAACCGTCACGGGGCGGCACGCAAGGTCACGGCGACTTCCCGGTAGGTGTTCTGCCCGAAGACGAGGAGTTTCACGACCTCCCCCGGCGCGTGGCCGGCGATGCTTGCGCCGAGCCCCTCCGGCGTTTCGACGGGGTGCCCCTCGACGGCGACGACCAGGTCGTTCCCCGCCAACAGGCCCCCGCGCTCGGCGGGGCCTTGGGGGGCGACGGCGACGACGCGCACCCCGTAGACCCGTCCGTCGTTGCTTGAGGCGCCGACGATGCCGAGCCAGCCGGCCGGCGGGACGGCGCTTGCAGGCGCGCTGCGGAGGAAGCTCCGGATCGCGCCGATGCCGGCCGCCGCGGCGATTTTCGTGCAGGAGGCGGTCTTCTCGCTGTCGCAGGCGGGGATCGCGATGGCGATCACGCTCCCGCCGCCATCGACGAGCGGCGCCCCCGGCAGCGGGAGTTCCGTGGCGGTCGCTGCGTCGGAAAACTGAACGAGATCGGTGAGTGGGATGCCGCTCGCGTTGCGCCCCGGCCCCTTCTTCTTGAAGACCTGGCGGGCGAGGGCGAAGGCGTCTGCTTGCGCCGGTTTCCCCGAGGCGGCCGGTCGCGGGATCGTCAGCGGAACGCTCGCCGGATCGGCCTCGCTGGCGAGGAAGCCCTCCCGTCGCACGCCGCTCTGCGGCACGAGGAGGGCAAGATCGACGTTCGCGTCCCGGTGGAGGACCTTCGCCGGGGCGCGGCTCCCGTCGGCCCGCCGAAGCTCGACGTCGGAGGCGCCGCCAAGTGCGGAAAGGGCGGTCAGCACGCGGCCGTCGCCGTGGAGAACAGCGCCAAGGGCGACCCGCTTCCCTTGGACGTAAACCCCTACAACACCACGCGAAACCAGATCGGCGAGCTGGGCTTCCGGAAGGCGCGGCTTCGCGGACGGGTCCGGCTTGGCGACGTTCGCCGCGGCTGTTCCGTAGCCGGCATCCATCACCGGGCCCGGCTTCGGCGCGTCTGTGCCGGCCTTCGGCTGGGCGAGCGCGATCGAAGGGAGGAGCAACAGGGGCAACGACAAGAGTAGGCGGCGCATCCTGGATTTGGTACCACCCTCAGCCCATGAGTGACAGCCACGGACACGACGGCCACGAGCATGACGAGCATGACGCGCACGACCACCACGGTCCGCCGCCTCCTGCCGAGCCCGACTCCCCCGCCTGGCTCCCGGTCGTAGGGATCGCGTTTTTTGTGGCCCTCGGCATCTGGTACGGCCTCCGCCCGAGCGATCCGCCGCCCGCCGCTGCCGGCGCCACCGCCCCCGCCGCCGAGGCGGCCCCCGCCGGGAAGCCGAGCGACACGAAGCCGGCCCACTGAGCGCTCCGCCGCATCAAGAAGCCCGAAGATCGCGAGATCCTCGGGTTTTTTTGCGCCGTCACTCTTTTGGCGGGTAGGCGAAGGTGTAGCCGACGCGGACGAGACGGGCGGCGTGGACGTCGCCGAACATCGGGAGATACTCGGTCTTTCCGCCGTCGACGACCCAGGGGAAACCGCCGAGGAAGATCAGGGTGCCGAGGAGCGCCACGAGGCCGATGAGGGGGCGTTCCCGGCGGGTCGTCGGGGCGGCAGCGACGAGGATTCGCAGGTAGAGGAACGCGGAGAAGACGGAAACTCCGACGATTCCCCCCCAGAAAAAGGGTGTAACCCCCGAGACTTGGAAGGCGTGGAGCCCCTGGTCGGCGAGGAGCGCGCCGGCGAACTTGATCGGCGTCGGTAGCGGCTGGCGGGCGATGCGGATGGCGTCGGCGTAGGTCAGCACCAGCGTGTAGCCGAGCGCGTAGACGAAGGCGGGGAGCAGCGTCAGCCGCGGGAACTTCGTGAAAAGGTAGAGGAAGCCGGCGGTGATCCCGTGGAAGAGGCCGAAGGAGACGAGCATCGACGCGAGGAAGGTGTGCTTGAACTCGTCGCTCCAGTAGTCGATGTCGGCGCTGCGCAAATAGAGCTCGACCGCCGTGAAGGCGCTCCAGAAGAGCGTCGGTAGCAGGAGCGGCAGGGCGCGCGCGGTGATGCGGGGGGCGGCGTTCATGGGTTAGCGGAGCGGCGGGACCGGCACGTCGCGGCGGAGGACCGTCGCTCGCGGAAACCGGGCGACGACCTGGAAGCCGGCGCGGTCGATGGTTTCGGTCTCCACGCGCATCACCGCGTAATTGTAGAGCGGCGAGGAGAGGCGCACCGAGTGGTAGTCGTCGAGGGGGATGTTCTTCCCGATGCGGAAGGTGCCGCCGTTGCAGACCCAGTTGATGTCGGAGAGCACACCGAGCGCGTCCGGTTGGCGGCCGACGTAGGAGAGCCCGTCCATGACGTCGAAGCTGTCGTGGCAGGTCATTTCCATGTGGTCGTTTTGCATGTCGACCTGGTCGGTCACGAAGGTGGCGCCGATCAGGCCGAGCAGCGCCACCGCCGCCACGAAGCGGGGGACGATCCGGACCTGCATGGAGACGCGACGCCGGACGGCGAGCAGGATCGCGCCGAAGCCGGCGGCGGCTGGGATGAGCAGAAGGGGCCAGAAGAGCAGGATAAAGCGCTCTTCTTTGTGGGGCTGCGTCGACAGGTAGGAGACGACGAGGAGCGCCCCGAGGACCCAGAACCAGGAGCGCCGCCAGACGACGAGGGCGAGGAGCGGGAGGACGACGCAGCCGACGAGGCCGAGCTCCCCGTAGAGGACCTCAAAGTAGTGGGCGACCGGCAGGGTGCCGAAGTTCGCCGCGCCCCCCTTCACGAAGTTGAACTCGACGTATTTCACGATCGAGTGGAACCAGTCCCCCCAGGTGAGGCGGTCGAGGAGCCCGAGCGCGAAGATCGGCGGCAGGAGCCCGAGGCAGGCGGTCGTGAGCGCCCGGAAACGCCGGTGGACGAACATCGCGAGGAGCGGC
>JAAFHJ010000365.1:0-1280 GCA_013298325.1 Myxococcales bacterium
GGGCAGGCGGCGATCCTCGTGGTGATGGTCACCTTCCACGCCTGGCTTGCACGTGCCCTTCGGCGGCTCGCCCTCGTGGGGTGGATCTACGGCTTTTTTGGGGTTTGTTTGCTCGGCTTCGCGGCTGCAGCCACGCAGAAATGGTCGATTGGAATCCCCTTCTATCTGTTTGTGGGGGTCTTTTCACTCATGGTGATTAGCCAGTTCTGGGCCTTCGCCAGCGACGTCTATACAGAGGCGCAAGGGAAGCGACTCTTTGCGATTGTTGGCGTCGGAAGTTCCGTGGGAGCCGTTGCCGGATCGGCCATCGCCGGGGCCTTCTTCACGCGGCTAGGGGTTGCCGGCCTGCTCATCGCGGCAGCAGGCACTCTGGCCATTTGCGGTGGACTGTTGGCCGTCGTGGATGCCCGTGAGCGGAGCGTCGAGCGACCGCCGCCATCGAAGGACCATGAGGTTCAGTCCTCAAAGTCGGGGCTTTCCATGGTATTTGGCGATCGCTATCTGTTCGGGATCGCAGCCCTCAGCTTTCTCGCAAATATGGTCAATACGACCGGAGAGTATCTTCTCGACCGGACCCTCTTGGAGTCGCTCGGAGCCGCGGTCGACGCAAAGGAACAGATCGCGACGTTCAAGAGCCACCTCTTTGTCGCCGTGAATACGATCGGGGTGCTCCTCCAGCTCTTCGTCGCCTCGCGCGCGCTCCGCATACTCGGCGTGATTCGCGTACTCTACATCCTTCCGGTCATTGCCCTGCTTGGCTACTCGACACTCGCGACAGTGCCGTTTCTTCTCGCGGTTACTGTCGCAAAAACGGCTGAAAACTCGGTCGATTACTCCCTTCAGAGTACCGCCCGCCAGGCGCTCTACTTGGTCACCACGCGGGAAGAGAAGTTCGTCGCGAAGACCTTCATCGATACGTTTGTCGTCCGCTTTGGCGATGTTTCCGCCGCCGTCATGATCGCCATCGCTGCCTATTTCCACGCCGGTACGCGCATCGTTGCCTCCCTTAACGTTGTCCTCGTAATCGCGTGGCTCTTCGCGGTGCGCAATCTCGGCCGGGCGCGGCCGACAGGTGAGGCGTGAGCCTGCTGCCGCCCCGCTTTCGTGGCGCCCTCCTGCTCTTCTTCGTCGTCGGCGCCCACACGCTCTTTGAGACGACACGAGACGCCCTCTTTCTCGAGCGAATCCCGGCAGCACGCCTCCCATGGATGTATCTTGCACTTGCCTGCCTAGCGCTTGTTCAAGGGCTCCTCCCTCGGCGTCGTGCTCCCCGTGACCCC
>JAAFHJ010000365.1:1290-5418 GCA_013298325.1 Myxococcales bacterium
TCGGCGCGCGCCTCGGCCCCGCCGGCTTTTATGCGATGTACCTGTGGGGCGGCTGGTTTGGGCCGCTCGTCGTCTCCGAGGGGTGGCTCGTCGTCGGAAGCGAGCTGCGCGGCAACGACGCAAAGGTGCAGCTTGCACAGATCGGCCTCGGTGGCATTCTTGGAGCGACCTTTGGTGCCCTGTTGGCGCGACTCCTCCTTCGGCCGGAACATACGACAATTCCATTGGTTATGGTCGCCGTGCTCTATGGCGGCGCGGTCCTCGTTGCCGCGCTCGACGCGCGCGCCGGAGCAACCGGCGCCGCCACCGAGGATACCCCGAGCACGCGCACGAGCCCTTCGCCCCACACCCAAGCCGGCGGCTTTGCGGGCGTTAGGGACGCGCTTGCCCAGCCCTACCCGGCGCGCGTCGCACAGACGGTCTTTCTCAGCTTTTTTGCGCTCACTCTTTTGGATGTATTTTACAAGGGAACCCTCGGCACCGCCGTCGCCGCCGAAGACCGTACGGCGATCCTCGCAAGCGTTGCGCTCGCGGGGAACGTCGTAGCCGCGCTCCTCCAGATCGGCGTCGCTCGCGTAGGTGTCCGTTTTCTTGGAACGATCGGTCTCGCCCTTGTGCTGCCCTTCGTCCTCGCGCTCACCACCCTTGGCTGGGCGCTCACCGGCGCCCTCTCGCTGCTCATCGCCGCTCGCGTCATCGACGCAAGCATGCGGTTTTCTGTGCAACGTACATCCAATGAACTCCTGCTCCTCCCCCTCGAACTCCGGGTCCGCCAGGCACTAAAGCCCCTTTTTGATGTTCTTTTGCAGCGTGTTGCCCAGGCGCTCGCTTCCGTCCTCGTCCTTCTTCTCCTCGCCTATGCGCCACGCTGGGTTGCCGCTTCACTCCTTGCGGTCGCTTGCGCCGCCTGGTTCCTCTCGGCGGTCGCGATACGTGCACCCTACAAGAGTCTCTTCGAGCGCGCCCTTCGCCAGGGCATCCTACGGAGTGGCCAATCGGTGCCCCTCGACGAGCACGGACTGGAAGTCCTCGTCGCCTCCCTCGGGAGCGATTCCGACGCTGAAGTCATCGCCGCCCTCGAATTGCTGGACGAACAGCGCTCGGGGACACTCGTGCCGAGCGTTGTCCTTTTCCACCCCAGCTTGCCGGTCGTGGAGCGCGCCGCCGCCCTCCTTGTCGCGCGTCGTCGTGTCGATGCCCTCGGTCCCCTTCGCCGGCTAGCGACCGCAACAGACCCGGCGCGCCGCGTCGTCGGCGTTCGCGGGGTCGCCGCTTTTGGCGGCGATGATCGTGCCATCCTCATGGCCGCGAGCCACGACGACGTCGCTGCGGTCCGCGCAACCGCCCTCGTTGCACTTGTCGCGCGCGGCGAAAACCTTGAGGAACTCGCCAAATCGATCGACATCGATACCTCCCAGCGGGAGAACGTACTCGCGGCGCTCCGCGCGATCGCCGCGAGCCCCCATCCGATCTTCGCGCGCGCCCTTGCACTGTCCGCCACGCCCCACGACGTCGAAGTTCATCGCGAGCTCATTCTGGCGATCGGTGCCCTCAAGGCGCCCCAGTTCCTCCCCGTTCTGGCGTCTGCGCTTGCGCGCCGCGGGACGCGCGAAGCGGCGCGTCGCGGACTGACCGCCCTTGGGAAAGAGGCAATTGAGTACCTGCGCATTCTGTCTTTTGACAAAGATACACCGCGGGGTGTGAGTCTTCATGTTCCGCGCACGCTCGCTCGGTTCTTTGACCCATCGGCGGTTGAAGCATTGCTTGCCTTGATTGAGCGCCACAAAGATGGACTGGTACGTTTCAAAGCGCTTCGCGGTCTCGGACGAATCGTCACCCGCGCGCCGCGAACGCCGGTCTCCGCGAAGCGTCTGGAAGCCGCGATCGGCGTCGCCATCGCCGATACCGAGCGCGCGCACCAGGCATTTCGAGCACTTCGCGCGCACGTGCTTGCCGACGTCGCGCGCGGAGCGGCGCCGGGGGATGGCGCGTCGGCCGTCGGTCCCCTCGTCCTCGAGTATCTCGCGGCCCGCCGGAAACAGGCGCTCGAACGTATCTTTCGCTTGCTCGCTATCCGGTTTCCAACGGAAGATTATTACCGTATTGGAATGAGTATCTCGGCTGCCCTGGGCTCCGCGCAAGCGCGTACAAACCTCTACCGTGACGCGCGCGAATTGCTCGAGACGATTCTGCGGAGTCGTCAACGCCGGCCCCTTCTTGCCCTCCTGATCAGCCTGGAGAACGACACACCGGCGGTGCTTCGCCCCCTTCAAGCGATCGCAGAAGAGGTGGCATCCTTCGGCGAAATGGGGGCTGCTCTCGCCGCCGAGCTCGCCGATTCCCTGCCCCAAGCCACGCCACTCGCCGAGCCCCCCGCGAACCGCGAATTCGGGGTGGTACGACGCTGCGTGAGCGGCACTTCGGAGGCGACATGAACTTCGCGGACCCGGTGGAGCGACTACTGTTTCTTCAGCAACTTCCGTTGCTTCGTGGCCTCGCTTCCCACCGCGTTGCTCTGCTCGCGGAGGCGGCGGAAGAGTGCATTCTGCAAGAGGGTGATTCTCTGATCGCAGAAGGGGATCCGCGCGATTCCTTCTTTGCCGCAGCGCGCGGTCGGTACCGTCTGCTCTTCGAGGGGCGTCCCGTCTGGGATGCCGAGGCGCCAGTCCTCCTCGGTCTCTTTGAAGCGCTCGCCGACGACCGTCGCACCCGGATCATCGCACTTGAGCCTGGCCTCGCCCTGCGCATCCCCCGGGCGGCGCTCCGCGACCTCGTGGAAGACGCCTTCGACGTCGTCGAGCACCTCCTTCGGGAGGCCGGAGAGATGCTTGCCCTCCAAGACTGGCTGGAAGTCTCTCGGCTCTTGGCGACGCGACCTTCCGTACATCGCGAGCTCCCTGGTGGGAAGAATTGGAATTCTTTCGTCGCTCGCCTCTCGGCACTTCGCGCGGCGCCGGTGCTCCGTTCCTTCGATTTCGACTCCCTGGGGCACCTTGCCCGACGGGGGGTGGTTGCCCAGCTCTCGCCCCAGACGGTCTGGCAAAGCGGCGACCTAGGTGGCCATTTTTATGTCGTTCTTGAGGGGCGCCCCCCCACTGGCGGGATCCTGGTCGGTCTTCTAGAGGCGCTCGCTGAGGCGCCACGATTTCACGATTTTGTCGTTGAGGACGGAATGACAGTGATGCGGTTTGATCGTGATATGCTCTTTGATGTTCTCGAAGATCATCCGACAAGCGCATTTGCGCTTCTTTCGACGTTCGCGACATTGGTGATTGAGCTCTTCGTCGCACGCGATCACCTTCGACTGCACGCGGCCGAGGAACTCCGCGACCCCGGTGACCGGTGAAGCGGCCCCTTAGAACCTTGGCCGCCGTCGCATCTGCGCTTGCGGGGGTCTTGGCCGTGGCCGTCGCGGAGGCGGCGCCGCCCAAGCGTCCCATCCCCGACTACGACGGGCGTGGCACCCCCGCAAAGACCGCCGCCGACGTCGCGCTCGTCCCGGCGCGCATCGTCCTCTTCCCGTTCTGGTTCACCTCCGAATACGTCCTCCGGCGGCCGCTCGGCGCGCTCGTGCGGACCGCGGAAGAGAAGAAGTGGGCGGCGGCGATCTTCGATCTCTTTGCGCTCGATCCTGCGCAGAAAGTCCACCTTTATCCGAGTCTTCTCCTCGACTTCGGTCTGCTTCCTTCCGCCGGCTTCTACCTCTCGTGGACCGACGCCGTCGTCCCGAAAAACGACGTCCGTCTTCACATGGCGACCTGGGGCCCCAAGTGGCTCACCGCGACGCTCGCCGACCGCATCGAGGGGCGCGCCGGCGAACTGACGCTACGTGGAGAATACACCCGTCGCCAGGACCTCCTGTTTGCCGGTCTCGGTGCCTACAGCCGCGCCCAGGACGCCGTCCGCTACGGGCAAGACCTCGCCGAGGTACGTGTGTCCTACACGCGTCCCTTCTTCCCGGGCCCCAGTCAAAGTGGGCCCGCCGTCTCTCGCGACGAAGACGCGCGCGCCGTCGCGAGCCTTTTCCGTGCCGATCTCGCGCTCCGCCACGTCTCCTTTCACGGCGGTTCCTGCTGCGATGACCCCTCCCTCGGAACGGCGATCGCGAACGGGACGCTGCCTCCCCCC
>JAAFHJ010000366.1 GCA_013298325.1 Myxococcales bacterium
TCCGCCCAAATCACAAACGCAAGACGCACCAAAACAGACCCCCTATCGAGAGCCCTCTCCTCACTGTTCAATTCCAGGTTCGTCGCGATGGCCTCCACCCGGCGAGACCCAATCGGAGAACGCAGTGCCGGCGCTTACGCCGCGGGCAACGGCACGTACACCTCGCGCGGGTACCCGTAGGTGAAATGCATTTTCCCCGTCCCAGCGGGGAAGGTGACGCGCCGTTTGCCGGCCTTCACCGCCTCCAGCGCGACCCGGTACGCCTTCCGAAAGGCCCGTATTTCCGCGATTAACCGCTTCGCGGTCGCCAAATCTCCCGCCGTCGTCAATCGCGGAACGCGCCCGCCAAATTTCTCATAGGTCTTCGCGCGGGAATGCGGATTCGTCGCAAGTACCCGCTGCCGACCCGCGAAGTTTCCCGAATGTCGGCGCCGCGCCGCCTTGATCTTTTTCGAAAGATGGGACGCCACCTGCATTGCCATCTCGGTCACGCTCCCAAAGAGCTCCACCGCCTCCTTCGGCGCCCCGATGCGAAACTTCACCGTTGGCGCATTGGTTTTGTCATTCTGAGCCAGGTACTCGCGAGGCCGTACGACGTTGGTCGTCGCCCCAAAGAGATCCTCGACGGAGGAGATCATCCCCGGCCATTCTTCCGGCGACGCCACGAGCCCCGCCTCCACCGGATTTGCCATTGTGTATGCGATTTTGATGGCGATCGCCGTCGCACCTTCGAGGCGGTTGTAGGGGCCGTCCGGCTTGTCAAAGACGTTCGACGGGAGGCCGTAGCGGACCTTCACCGTGTCGGCGAGCATCTTGTTCCGCGCTTGAAGGAACTGGGAAATCTTCCCCGTGCGATCAAACAGCACTTCATGAATGTGGTTCGACATTACACAAACGGCGATCACCTCAATGCCGTAGCGCGCGGCGTAGCGGGCCGTCGCGTACTTGTAGAGTTGCTCCACGCTTGAGGCATATTTTCGGCTACTTGCGTAGTTTGGCGTCAATTTGTGGGCGCGCTCCACGCAGCGTCGGGTGACTTCGTAAAAGGTGCCGGGGAGGTACTGTTTGGCTTTCGACATGGCCGCCACACCCCAGGCGGCGTGCCAACGCAAATTCCCTGCAAATCTGGCCATTCACGGCCGGGTGGGGGGTGGCCCCGTTCGAATTTGCCTGGCCCGGGCCAGGGGGGTCAGCGCGGGGCGTCGTAGGCACAGCGGACGCCGCCGGTCGGGGCGTGGGTCACCGCCCAAAGGCGCAAATCGGCAGCAAATGCCGTTGTATAGGAGCCGCCGCGGAGTTCGGGGCCGTCCACACCGTCGACCCATTCGGCGACGTTCCCGGCGACGTCTTGGAGGCCGGCCTCCGTTGCACCGTCCGGGTGGGCGCCAACGGTGTCGGGCCCGGCGGTGGCGATCTCCGCGCAGGGGCCGTGCACGAGGCCGAAGGCACCCCGCCGGCAGACGGCGCCGGTCTCCCCCCAGGGGTAACGGGTCGCTTTATCGATGGTTTTTGGCGGTTCGCCCGTTCCATTCCCCGGCCGGTAGGCGGCCGCCGCGACCCATTCGGCGCTCGTCGGCAGGCGCCCGCCGCGGACCCCGCAGCGCGCGCGGGCGTGGCCGACGGTCAGGTCGCCAGCGGCGCGGCCCGGATCGGCGGGATCTTCCGCGGTCAGCTCGTAGGCGTCGATCCAAAACGGCGCCGTCGCCACGACCAGCGGAGCGACCTGATAGCTAGCTTCCCAGTCGCTGGCGACCAGCAAAAATGCAGCCCGCGGGATCGCCACACGCGTCGGCACCGGTGCCCGCGTCGTGCAGGTCCCCTTCACGCCCGCCTCGCAACAGCGCGCGTTCGGGCCAGCGACGAACCCAGCGCCGCAGCGCGGGCCCTCGGCGGCGTCGCGACGGGCCACCAGGACGCCGATCCCGACCGCGGCAAGCAGCAACGCTCCAACCAGCAGCGCGCGCCGCTTTTTGACCGGCGGCGCTGCGGTCATCCCTCGCGATCCGCGCCGATCTCCACGGTGAGCGCGTCGAGGCCGGGGACCTCCAGCCGCAGCGTGTCGCCAGCGGCGAGCGGGCCGACCCCTTCCGGCGTCCCGGTGAGGATCAGGTCACCGGGCTCAAACGTCATCACCTGGCTCGCGTAGGCGAGGACGACGTCGACCGGGAAGATCATGTCGGCGGTGTGGCCGTCCTGGCGGAGCTCGCCATTGCGCCAGCAGCGGATCGTCGTCGCGTCGGGGGCGAAGGCGCTCGCGGCGGTGAGCGTCGGGCCGACCGGGCAGAAGGTGTCGAAGCCTTTGCCACGGGTAAACTGGACGTCTTTCTTCTGGATATCGCGAGCGGTGATGTCGAAGGCGACCGTGTAGCCGAAGATCGCCGCGCGGGCCTCCTCGCGGGTCGCCCGGCGGATCCGGTGGCCGACGACGAAGGCGAGTTCCGCCTCCTGCTCAACGCGCTCCGACTCCCGAGGGAGGATCACCGTCCCGCCGTTCGCCAGGAGCGACGAGACCGGTTTGTGGAACAAAAGCGGCTCTTTCGGCACCTCGTTCCCGAGCTCTTTCGCGTGGGCCGCGTAGTTCCGGCCGACGCAGACGATCTTCGACGGCGTCGTCGGTACTCCATAGATGGCGCCGGTGAGCGGTCGTGTCCCGAGCGTCGCCGGCGAAAGCCACGGCGCGCCATCGAGGGCGTCGGCGCGGTCTTCGTGGAGCGCGTACCAGCGGAAATCGTTCGGAGCTTCGGGGAAGGCGAGGCGGGCGTAGCGGGCCATCCCTGCGTCATACACGCGCCTCCGCGCGATGGGGCTACCGATAGATGCCGCCGGCGGCGACGAGGGCCCAGCCGCCGTAGAGCACCACCACCGCCGCCACGGCAAGTGCGCCAAAAATCCTTGAAATCGGAGCACTTGCTGAAGCTGTCAGCTCGGTCCGTCCGGTCCGTCCGGAAGCTGTCAGCTCGACCCGCCGGTGGGCGGCGAGGAAGGCGGCGGTCGCTTCCGTCTCCGAGCGGGCGGTGAGGCGGGCGTCGGAGGCTTCCGCGGTGGCGCGGAGCGCTTCAAAGAGGGGATCGCTCATTAAAACTCCAGAGGGGCGCGGGTCTGGCGGAGCCGGGCGGTCAGCGCTTCGGCGAGCGCCCCGCGGGCCCGTTCGAGGCGCTTGCGGGTCGCTTCTGGGGTGAGGCCGAGCACCGGCGCCGCCTCCTGGGGGGTCATCCCTTCGAAGGCGACAAGATGAAGGATTTCGCGGGCGGTTTCGGGGAGCGTGCCGAGCACCTCTTCGAGATAGCCGAGCGTCTGCCGATCGGCGAGGACCGCCTCCAAGCTCGGGGCGTCGTCTCGAGGGCCAGCATCGGTCGTGTCGTCGTCGAGGGGGATCGTCGGTCGGCGCCGGTCGGCGCGCCGGGCATCGAGGAAGGCGTTGCGGGCGATGGCAAAGACGAAGGCGCGGAGGTCGGGAGTGTTTCCGCGCCCGTCGTCCGCCAGCAAGCCTGGCAGCGCGCGGGCGAGGCGGAGCCAGCTTTCTTGAAAGAGATCATCGGCAAGGGCGCGATCCCGGGTCAGCCGCACCAGGTACGCATAGAGGCGAGGGCTGTGGGCCCGGTGAAACGCGGCAAACGCCCGCGGCGAACCGTCCCGAAGGGCCTGCATGTCGGCGTCGATCGGCGAATTTGCGGGGAGCGGCGACGCCGGTGACGACGGGCCCCCTTCACCAGGGCCCGGCATGTCGTCGGTTGCTGCGGCCGTTCCCATCTCTTCCGAAGACGACGTACGCGAACGGCGGCCGTGACGGAAAAAAACGCCAACGCCGTCACGGCGGCGGCCCCCCGCCGTCTTCGCTTGGTAGGAGGTCTTGCGCCCATGCTCACCCTGTTCCGCGAAGGCGGCGTCCCGATGTTTGCCGTCCTCCTCTTTGGGCTCCTCGCCCTTGGAGTGGCTGCCCGTGATGCCTGGCGCCGGCGCCCGCCGACCCGACAGCTCGCCCTCTGGATCGCCGCGACCGTCTTCGCCGCCCTTTCCGGGGTCGCCGCCGATCTCGCCGCGGTCGGTCATCACGTGAGCGACCGCTACGCCGAGTACCGACCCCAGATCGTCGAGATCCTCCTCCAGGGGCTCGCCGAGTCGATGGCACCGGCGATCCTTGGCTTTTCGCTGGCGGCGCTCGCGGCGTTCGTCGGCGGGTTCGGCGGCTCGGCAAAGGGCGATCGGTCCTAAACGGCCAAGCGACTGATCTTGTTTCCCTAAATCTAGCTATCAGCTCGATTTTGGATTTACCCCCTAAAACGCAAGGGCGACCTCCGCGGCGAAGTAAGGCCCCCGGAAGGCCAACGAAGGCAGCGTCCGCCCGCTGTTCTGCCCCAGGATCGCGTTCGGGTCTTCAATCGCCACCTTAGGCGTGCGCGCCGTCGACCACGCGTAGCCGATCCGCGGGACGAACCAGGCGCGGACCCGATGCTTCGCGTCGGGACTGCCAAGGAGGATCCCGGTGCCGACGGAGCCGTCGAGGCTCAGGTGGGTGGTCGTCGCACGGAGCGTGTCGCTGCCGTCGGAGAGGCTCTGGCTGGCGCCGAGGAGGCCGGGGGCGAAGCGCACGAGCGGCACGAACCCGCCCGTGAGCAAGTAGCGCCCCTCGGCGACCGCCGCAAACCGGTAGGCGGCAAGCTGAGTTGTCGCGCCGCGGGCGCTGCCGGTACTGCCGGAGGCGTCGTAGCTGAGGCCGGCGGCGAGGCTGAAGGGGCCCCGTCGGTAGACGCGCGCGGTCGCCACGAGCTCGATGCCGCCGGTCGTGTCGGTGGCAGAGAACGGGTCGTAGCCGGCGCTGCTGTTGCGGCCGACGCGCCCGCCGAGGGAAAACCGGAGGAACGGGTCGGTCCCGTGGCGCACCGCCAAGTTGGAGCCTGCCGATTCGGAAACAAGGACGCCATCGCTCGTCGGCTCCGCGTGGGCGAGTTTCGTAAGGAGGCCGACGGTGATCGCCGCGCCGGCGAGGCTAAGAAGAAGCGTACGGAAGTTCATTGAATCCCCTCCAGGGCGATCGCCGGGTAGGTGCGGGCTTGGGTCGCGTCGGGGCGGTCGGCGTCGACGAGGGTCGCGGCGAAAAGGCCACTCTTATCGAGGGCGATCAACGTGCGGCCACCACCAACGCGGGCGACGTCAAAGGCGGCGTCGATGGGGCGCTCGAGAGGCACGGAGACCGGGTGGAGGTCGTCGAGGCCGATGCGGGAGAGGTTGCCGGTGCGCGCCTGGTAGGCCCAAAGTCGGCTGCCGTCGGCGGCGGTGAGGAGGGAGGCGGCGCTCCGCGTCTGGAGGGGCGAGGCGGTGCGGGCGGCGAGATCGAGGACGAAAAAACCGGCGCCGTTTGTCTGGGAGAGGATCTTGAGGTTGGCGTTCGGCGCCGGAACGGCAAGCACACTGCCGA
>JAAFHJ010000367.1 GCA_013298325.1 Myxococcales bacterium
TCACCGACGCGCTCGCCCGCCAGGCACTCCGCGTCCGCGGAAACGTGATGGGCCTCGATGACCGCGCCTTCGCCATACTCGTCGAGCACCCCTTCCACGACGACGACGTCGAGCTCCACGCCCTCGTCGCACGCTGGGTGCGCACCGTCGTCGGCGATGTCGTCCGCCGGGAAGACGTCCTCGCCGCCCTCGGAAACGGGCCTCCGCCACCGGTAGCCCCCGAACGACCGCTCCCCGATCGCCCCGCCGGCAGACGCCGCCGCGCCCGCTAGCCTTCGAGGTGAAGTTCAGGCACCTCAATCACGAAAACAGCCGGGGCTCCCTGGGCATCGCGGCCGAGGGACATGGCGAAACTCCCATCGCCCCCCACGGAAAAATAGGCAGCGATCGCGCCGCTCGGGAGCGCAATGGCCGCGGGGAGACGGGCATCGTCGACCGTGTCCCAAAGCCACATTTCATCCTCAATCGCGTTCGCTTCGGCGAGCCCTTCCTCGGAGAAAAAGGCAGCATTTCCGCCGTCACTTACCAGTTCGCCGAAGGGCTCCCATTCGACGACGGGTTCGCGCGATAGACGCGCGATCACGAAGTTCGGGACGTCGAAGCACTCCACGTCGCCCTCCGAAACGGCGATTCGAGCCTGCGCAAACGTACCGCCGCCATCGGCAACCACGAGGGCTGCTGAGGCGCCCCCTTCGATCTTCAGCGTGGCAAACGGCTCGGCCGTGGCAAGGTCCGGAAGTTCCATGGATCGGCCCCTTACCGCATCCAAACGACGCTTTGAAACGGGTCGAAAACGAGCGCTCCGGCGTCGTGGAAGAAGGAGCTTGCGACTTGCGCGGCCGGCTCGCTCCACGTGCCGATTCCGCCGCAGCGGTAGGCCGCTTGGGGCGTTCGCTTGACGAAAAGGACGGTGTCGCCGCGCGGCCGGACCGGCACGCCGTTGCGGTCGAGGAATGCGCTCGTGGTGCCGGGGGCGAGCCGGTAGGCCTCGACGGTCTCTTGGAGGCCGGCGACGCAGGTCGTGAGCGCCGCATCGAGGGTCGGCGCGCGCAACAGCGCTCCCGGCGAAGTCGCTTGAATCGCTCGGAAAAATGCTTCGTTTACGTTGATCGCGTGGGGGACGAAGCCGTCGTCAAAACCGGTGTCGAGCTGGGCGACCGCCCGCGCCCCCGCGACGACGAGCGGCACCGTCGGTACGTTCGGCCCGCTCACCGAGCCCGGCGTGTGGCTGTAGTAACCGGCCGTATTTAGAGGCGAAAATCCGGCGGCTTTCAGCGTCGCATCGCTGCAAAAAGCGCCCTGCTCGGCGCGCCGGAGCGTCTGCCCCGCGTAGTCGAGGGTGAAGGCGTGGACGGCGAGAAAGTCGGTCCCCAAAATCCCCGCCTGGCGCACGGCGCCGCCGAAGCCGCGGTGATCGTCGGTGCGGAGCGCTACCGAGCCCCACTCGCCAAAGAAGTCGAAGCTCGAAAAGGTGCATGTTGCACCAAGGTTTGGCGAAGTGCACGACGTCGCCATCGGGCCGGGAATCGGGAACGCGCCGAGGTCGATGGTCGTCGCCGTCGTGGCAAAATCGACAAGAAAGGCAGCACGATAGCCGTCTACCGTGACGTCGACGTAGGGCAATGCTGTCCGAAGTCCAGGGGCGATCGGTGGCGCCGAAAACTGGAGGGGACGTGCCGCGCCGAGGCAGTCGGGGAGGGCGGTCGGTGCGCCGGTGTCTACGGAGGTTTCAGCGGTGCCACTGTCCTCCACCGGCCCCGTTTCGGAGCCCCCATCGCCACGGAGGTCGTCTTCGGCGGCTGTCGTCGTGGGTGCGGTCGTCGCACACGCGGCAAGGAGGGTGAGCAGCAATCCGCAGCACAAAGTCAGTCGCATCCCCGCCTCGCTAGCGCGGATCGCCGAGCCGCTTCGCGCAAATGCTGCGCCCGCCGCCGGCGACTGTCGCACACTGGGCGACCCGAATGCGTCCCCGCCCACCCGACAGCTTGATTTTGAGCCAGAAAGCCCGAATCCTGCGTCGCCATGAACTACGACGTGGCCGTCTTCGGCACCCTTCGCTTCAAGCGCGGCAAATACCGCGCTTGGCAGAAGCTCGTCGTCGACTCGCGCACGAACCGCGCGATCGCGCGCACATTTCCCCGCCGCGAGCACCTCGAACCGAGGACCGTCGCCGATCTCTTCGGTGAACTCCCGTCGATCAGCGGCCACGGCCTCTTTCAGGCCGACGAGGAAGAGGGGGAAATCCACGTCCGCGGCCTCCTCACGAACAAGGTCTTCGAAGCGCGCTGCCGCCAGCTTGCCGCGCTTTTCATGTGCGCCGCCGACGTCGGCGCCGAAGGGGACATCTGCTTCCTCGGCCAGGAAGTGTTCGTCGGTTACGGCGTCTCCGTCGGCGGTGGTGCGGCCCTTCTCGTGACCCTCTCCGAGGACGAGGTGCAGAACGCATCGATGGACCCAGAGCTCGACGTGATCTCTGGGTGTTTTCACGTGCCCTATGTGCCTGAATCTGCGATGGAATCGATCCCTCCGCCATCGTCGACCCAGAAGCCAAAAACGACCCTCCTCGCCCCCCCGCCGGCGATCCCGGTTTTGACGAACGTCCCCGGTCGCGACACGCCGGAGCCGCGCGGCGTCGTCCCCCGCGAGACGCTCGCGCCGAGCACCTTCCGGTCGCGCCGATGAACGCCGCGCGCTTCGCCCCCCTCGCGCTGCTCATCGGCGCATGTTCCGCCGCCTACCAGGCCCAAAATCTTGAGGAGACCGACGGCGGTACGACGGGCGACGCATCGGTGCAGGATGCATCGATCTCGACGGACGCAGGCGACGCTTCGCCGAAGGACGCGAGTCCCCTCCAAGATGGCGGCCCCGCGGTCGTCGACCGTTGCGCCAGCGTGACCTGCAAGGAGAACGCCCGCTGCGATGGGGCGACCGGTGCCTGCCGCTGCATCCCTGGCTTCGCCGCCGACGGATCCGGGGCCTGCATCGCGCCGGCACCGGGGACGCCGCTCAGCCACTCCCAGGCCGACGTCTGCGGTCGCTGGCGCGCCGACCATGCCGCCCCCGCCGGCTCCGGATGGACCGCCGGCGCGACGACCTGCGACCCCGGAACGCTCACACGCGGCGCCCTCGACGACGCGGTCGTGCGCATCAACCTGTTCCGCTGGCTCGTCGGTCTCGCCCCGGCCGTCGACGATCCGGCGAGCTTCACGACGGCCATGCAGTGCGCGACCGTCGCCGCCTGGAATCCGCCGGGCACCGTCCCGAACCCCCACGCCCCACCGACCTCGGCCAAATGCTACACGGCCGGAGGGGCTGCTGGCGCAGGATCTTCAAATATTGCTTGGGGTTCCGCTTCGGCCGCCGCCGCGATGGACCAGTGGGTCCAGGACAATGGCAACGACACCACCTTCGGTCACCGGCGCTGGATTTTGAACCCCCCCCTCGGTCGTACCGCCCTCGGCTACTACGGCGGCGGCGGCCCCTACGGCACTGCGTCGTGCATGTCTTCCTTCGACGGGAGCGGCGCGGGGCCGAGCCCCGACTGGATTTCCTTTCCGCCCCAGGGGTTCGCACCGACCGAGATCGTCAGTTGGGCGTGGACCGTCCACCTGAAGGTCGGCGACCCGACGGCGGGCACGCTCACAGTCACCCGAGCCTCCGACGGCGCCACACTAAAGATGACCAAACTCCCCCTGTTGGCCGGCTACGGCGCCTACGGCGCGGTCGCCTTCCGCCCCAACGGATGGCAGGCCACTGGCGGCGAGACCTACCGGGCGACCTTTGCCGGAGCCGGCCCGACGCTTTCCTGGGACGTAAAAGCGATCGACTGCCCCTGAGCGAAATCTGGGGTAAACCTAGGCATTTATGCCCTCAGTCGGCGATCGCCCGGTGGAGCCAGACGCCGCAGAGCACGCTGTGGGCGCTCCAGACGAGCGTGCGAACGAGGTTCGACGAGACCAGCGCCTGGTGGGCGGCGGCGTCGAAGCCGTGGGCGAGGATGTTGTGCCGGGGGACGCTCCACAGCGCCGTCGCCGCAAAAACAGCGCCGGTCGCGGCCAAGCAGCCCCATGCGAACGCCGGCGACCACCAGCTCGCCCGCTCGACGCCGACGGTCCCGGGGAGGACCAGCACAACGGCGGTCGCGAGCTCCAGGAGCATCGTCGGGCCGACGACCGGTGTGATCCGCGTCACGTGAAAGGCTTGGTATTCTGAGTAGTTGGGTCCGGCCACGATCGCCATCGTCGGGTAGACGAGGAGCTGCACGAGCCAGAGAATGCCGGTCATTGCAAAGACGCAGCCGGCGTGGACAACGAGGACCGTTTTCACGACTCTCCCGATGCCACCCGCCGGCGCTCGGTTGCCGCGACCGTCGGTTCGGCTACTTCTCGCCGCCGGGAATCGCCTTCGCCGGCAAACGGAAAATCAGGAAGGTGCGCGTCTGGTTTCCAGGGCCGACATAGCGGAAGGCATTCTGCCCATCGGGTGAATACCACATCCATTTTGCCTGGGCATCAATGCCCTGTTTTCCGGTCGCATCCATCTGGCAAGTAATCGGGAAGTCACCGCCCGCCGCCGAGTTGTCCTCGCCGAAGACCAGCGTTCCGACGGCGCCGGGGGTCACTGCGCCAGTGTTGTTGACCCAACCGGCGCTCGTTTCCGTCTTTGAGCCGCTTGCCGCGTTGCATTTCGTGAGCTCACCGTTGATCGTTTGAAGGCTCGGGCCGTCCGCATACCCTTGCGTACCGATCTGGAGCTCGACGCCAGTTGCGCAGGCTTCCCAGGCGCCGTTTCCGGTATAGATCGGTGCGCCAGTGGCACGTTTGAATTGACCAAGGACCCCTTGCGTCGTCGAACGATCGGCCCAAGCGACGACGTACAAATAGGCATCGCCAGGCGCGTCGGCAGAGGGGACGAGCCACGCTTCGGGGCCGCCGGACGTGGTCGCGCTGCCGATGGGGCAGCTGAAGATTTCGGCGGCGGAAAACGTCGCCGGTGCGCGCGTCACCTTGGAAAGCGCGCTCGCGGAGCCGTAGCCAAATGCGTAGGCATTGTCGGCGGTTAGTACGACGTCGACGTCGCCGGTCGGCACCACCCCGCCACCATCCTGGGAGCCACTGCCGCTGTCGGGGAGCGTCAGCGGCGAGCCGTCGCTCGCATCATTGGTGCCGGTTCCGCCGTCGGTCGTCGCGTCGCCGGTGCCGCTGCTGGTGCCTCCGTCGAAGACGCTGTCGGTGGTCGACCCGCAGGCGGGGGCGAGGAATGCAGCGGCGAGGGCCATCGCGGAAGCGAGAGGGAATGCGCGAAGGTTCATCGTGCCACCATGACCAGCGACCTCGCGAAATGCGAGGAAAAACCGCCTGAATTCCCCCGTACTTGAAACGACG
>JAAFHJ010000368.1 GCA_013298325.1 Myxococcales bacterium
AGCGTCGAGGGTCGCCTCGACTTCCGCGGGATGGTGGCCGTAGTCGTCGACGACGAGAACGTCGCCACGGACGCCATCGCGTTCGAGCGGAATTTTCCCGAGGATCGTGAAGCGCCGCTGGACGCCGTGGAAGCTCGCGATCGCCTCCTTGGTCACGTCCAAGGGGACCTCGAGCTCGTCGGCGACGGCGATAACCGCCAGCGCGTTGAGGACGTTGTGGGCCCCCGGCATGCGCACCGTGAAGCGCCCTAGCGCCTCGCCGCGGCGAGCGCAGTCAAACGAGGTTTCAAGCCCGTTGAATTGAAGATTCTTCGCGCGGAAGTCGGCCTGGTGGCTCGTCCCGTAGGTGACGAAGCGCCGGTGAATCCGGGGCAGAATTTCCTGGACGTGGGGATGGTCGACGCAGAAGACGCCCAGACCGTAAAAGGGCGTCTTGTTTGCAAATTCCACGAACGCGTTCTTCACGTTTTCGTGGGAGCCGTAGTGATCGAGGTGCTCGGCGTCGATGTTCGTGACGACGGCGATCGTCGGCGTGAACCGGAGGAACGATCCGTCGCTCTCGTCGGCCTCGGCGACGAAGAGATCCCCTTCCCCAAGGTGGGCGTTCGAGCCGAGCGCGTTGACCTTGCCGCCGACGACGACCGTCGGATCGAGGCCTGCCGAGCGGAGGACGGTGGCGACGAGGCTCGTCGTCGTCGTCTTCCCGTGGGAGCCGGCGATCGTGACGCAGTATTTCGTCCGCATCAGCTCGGCGAGCATCTCCGCGCGGGAAATGATCGGGATCTCGAGTTCGCGCGCGCGTACAATCTCCGGATTGTCGGCTTTGACGGCGCTCGAATAGACGACGACGTCGGCCCCGTGAACCGCCTCGCCGCGATGGCCGACGGTCACCTTGATCCCGAGCGTTTCCAAGCGCTTCGTGGTGTCGTTCTCGCGCAAGTCGGTTCCCGAGACCTGGAAGCGGAGGGTGCGAAGGATCTCGGCGAGACCGCTCATTCCGATCCCACCGATACCGACGAAGTGCACGTGCCTTACGCGACCACGAAACATGCTTTTCTGTTGCTCTTGGAAGGGATCAAACGGCGGAAAGGGGCCGGCGATTGAGGTTACCGCGCGGTTCCCTGCGACGAGAATTCGGACGCCGGATCGGAAACCGGCCCAACCCTCTCAAGTAGTCGTTTCCGCGGGATTCCTGCAAGGTGCAAGAGTTCGTCGGCCACGTTTCTCGCCGCGTCGGGATGGCCTCCGCCGGCCGCTGCCGCCGCCATCCGGGCGCGCCGCGCCGGGTCCCCCAGGAGCTCCCCGAGGACCAGCGCGAGGCGAGTTGCGTCGGCATCTTTCTGAGCGAGGCGCACCGCCCCCCCTTCCGCCGCCACAGCATCGGCGTTGGCCGTCTGATGGTCGTCGGCCGCCTGCGGAAAGGGCACGAAGATGGCCGGCCGGCCGACCGCACGGATCTCGGCGACGGTGACCGCCCCGGAGCGACTCACGATCAGGGAAGCCCCTTCGAGGAGCGTCCGTGGGTCGTCGAAGAAAGGGCGAACGAGGACATTTTCAATCCCAAGTTCCCGATATTTTGCAGCGACGGCCTCTTCGTTTCCACGGCCCGTCTGATGAATAACCGCCAAAGAGGCAAATCGCGGGTCGGCTTTGAGTTGCGCGACCGCGTCGGGAATCGTCGCATTGAGGTGCGAAGCCCCTTGCGACCCCCCAAGGACGAGCAGGTGCAGCGGTCCGTCGGCGTTCTCCGATCCGGCGCCTCGTCGGGAGGAGACGAACGGGTAGGGCTTTTGCATGTACCCTGCACGTACAGGAACGCCGAGCTGTGCGTACTTGGAGCGCCACGGGAGCCCCTTCACCTGCGCAAACGCGGTAAAAATCCTTGTTGCGCCGGGGGCGAGCAGTTGGTTGGTGAAGCCGGCGGTGGCGTTCGGTTCGAGGAGCGCCACCGGGATGCGGGCGATCTGGGCGGCGAGCGCGATCGGCCCCGCCGCATAGCCGCCCACCGCAAGGACGAGCCGGGGGCGAAGGCGCGCGAGGATGCGAGCGCTGGCGG
Organism: Myxococcales bacterium; assembly: GCA_013298325.1. GTDB lineage: Bacteria > Myxococcota_A > Polyangia > Polyangiales > Polyangiaceae > JAAFHJ01. Next base: position 2,057 of record JAAFHJ010000368.1, read on the forward strand.
CGGTTGCTGCGGCAGCCACGGCGCCTCCACGAAGCATGCGCGCAAGGCCGCCCCCCTTCATCGGTTCGACGTGCAGCGTCTCAAGCGCATGAATCGTTTGTGGAATTACGCGCGCCTCAAGGCCGCGCTCCGTCCCGCAGAAGGTCACCGCGACATCGGCCGCGTGGACCAGCGCATCGGCGATCGCGACGCCGGGGAACACATGGCCGCCGGTGCCGCCGCCGGCGATGAGGATGCGGGCGGTCACGAGAGCGCCTCGACGTCGCCCGGTTCCAGGCTCGGCTCCGGCTCGTGGACGTCGACGTCGGCCGACTTCCCTCGCCGGCGAACCTCCGTCGGGCGCGGCGTCGGAGCATCTTCCGGGGCGACTTCAACGGGCCCTTGGCGGGAGATATTCAAAAGAATTCCCGCCGCCGCGGCATTCACAAGAAGGGAGGAGCCGCCGAAGGAGAGGAAGGGCAATGTGAGACCTTTCGTAGGGAGGAGCGAGAGGGCTACACAAAGATTGAAGACGGCCTGAATGCCGAAGAGGAAACTAATCCCATAGGCGAGGTAGGCGCCGTAGTCATCCGGTGCGCGAAGTGCCGTGCGAACGCCACGGGCGACGATCAACAGGTAGAGCAGGATCAACCCGCAAATGCCGATGTAGCCGAGCTCTTCGCCGATGATGGCCGAAATGAAGTCGGTGTGGGCTTCCGGGAGGAACATCGTCTGCGTGCCGCGGCCGATTCCATGACCGAAGAAGCCGCCGGAACCGTAGCTCATCACCGATTGATAGGGCTGATAGCCGATCCCTTGCCGGTTTTGTTCGAGGTGCATCCAGGCTTCGTAGCGCTGCATGCGGTAGCTCTTGGAGAGGACGGAAACGACCGCGAAAAGGCTCCCGAGGATCGCCGCTCCAAGAATGTATCCTACACGTGCTCCAGCGACGAAGAGCATCGCGAAGGTGAGCAGGAGGAGCACGACCGCCGAACCGAAGTCGGGCTGCTTCATGCAGAGGACCATGAAGAGGCCAGCGACGAGCAGGTGGGGCAGGAAGCCGACCGTGAAGCTCTTCACCGCCTCCGCCTTTTTTGCGAGCGAATACGCGAGCCAGACGACGATCGCGAGCTTGGCGATCTCGGCGGGCTGGATGTGGACCGGCCCGATGGCGATCCAGCGCGTCGCGCCGCCACCCGAGTGGCCGAGGCCGGCGATGCACGCCGTCAACAGGCCGCCGGTGCCGAGGAGGACCGCGTAGGTCGCTTTGTAGAGGCGGTGGTAGTCGATGCGGGAGAGCCCGAAGAGGAGAGCCAGCGCCCCGCCCGCGTACATCAGCTGCCGGGTGAGGAAGAACTCGGGGTCGTGGTGACGGGTCGCTCCAAGCACATTGCTTGCAGAATACACCATCACAACCCCGAAAAAGATTACGAAAACAAGCGCAGCTGCGAGAACGGAATCGACGGGCCCGCTCGGGCTCGTCGCCACGGGGGCGGCGGCCGTCTTCGAAGTTTTCGGAACGAGCGGGGCGACGTCGAGGGGGGCCGCCTCAAAGGTCTCGCGCGTCACGCGGACGTTTCGGAAGGCCATCATGACGCCACCGCCGCGAGCGCACGCACCGAAGCGACGAAGGCATCGCCGCGATGTTTGTAGTCGCGGAACATGTCAAAGCTCGAACAGGCCGGCGAAAGCAGGACGGCATCCCCCGGTTTTGCGAGCGAAAACGCTTGGTTGACCGCCTCGTCCATGGTCGCTGCGTGGGCGACCGCCACCGCCCCTTCGACGGCGGTCTGGATCGCCGCCGCCGCTTCGCCGATCACCACGCAGGCACGCCCGCGGTCGGCGAGCGCGTCTCGGAGCTCGTCGTAGCCCCCTTGTTTGTCGCGCCCGCCCGCGACGAGGACCGCCTTCGCTTCGGCGAGACCGCGGAGGGCGGTGACCGCCGCGCCGACGTTCGTCCCTTTGGAATCGTCGTAGAAGCGGACGCCGCCAACTTCCGCGACGAAGGCCATACGATGACTGAGCCCTTCAAAGACAGCGAGTGTATCGCGAATGATTTCCGGCGAAACACCGAGGTCGCGAGCCGCCGCAATCGCCGCGGCGACGTTTCGCGCGTTGTGGGCCCCTTGGAGGCGGATCGGCGCGCGCAGGTAAATTTCCCCATCGCGACGATCGACGATCTCGCTGTTGGTGACTCGGACGTCGGCATCGACGGCGGTCCCAAACGTCACGATGCGCGCCCCACCCCGCTTTGCTTGTGCAAGACAAACCGCAGAAGCATCGGCCTCGTCGCTCGGAACAATGGCGATATCTTCCGCCGTCTGCTGGAGAAACATGTTCCCCTTGGCATGCGCGTAGTCGCCCATCCCCGCGTACCGGTCGAGATGATCGGGGCTTACGTTAAGGAGGAGTGCAGCGCGCGGGCGGAAGCGCTCCACGCGCTCCATCTGGAAACTCGAGACCTCGAGGATGACCGTCGAAAACCGCTCGTCGATGTGGGGAGCGAGCGGCTCGCCGAGGTTCCCCCCGCAGAACACCGGGAGATCCCCCGCTTTTTCGGCGGCGCGCTCGAAGAGCGCACCGAGGAGGCTCGTCACCGTGCTCTTGCCGTTCGTCCCGCCGATCGCCACGATCGGTGCAGGTTGCACCAAAAGACGCGTCGCAAGCTCGATTTCCCCCCACACGGGGATGCCAGCGGCGACGGCCGCGTCGACGATCGGGAGCGGCGGTACCCCCGGCGAAACAACGACACAATCGACGGTGAGCGGGAAGTCATGATCGCCGAGGTGCAGCCGCAGCGCCGGGTGCTCGGGCAGCGGCGGCGTCAGCGACGGACGGGCGTCGTTGGCGAGCACAAGGGCGCCGCGATCGAGAAGCGCCGCGACCGCCGCCCGTCCGCTCAAGCCGAGACCGATCACCACAACCTGTTTTCCGCGAACGTCGTGCATAGGCCTCTTCAACGAACCTTCAGGCTCATCAACGCAAAGAGCGCGAGCAGAATCGAAATAATCCAGAACCGAACGATAACCTTCGGCTCCGGCCACCCCTTCTTTTCGAAATGGTGGTGAATCGGCGCCATGAGGAAGATCCGCTTCCCGGTCGTCTTAAACCAGAAGACCTGGATAATGACGCTCACAGCCTCAATAAAGAAGACGCCGCCGAGAAAGATGGAAAGGATCTCATTCTTGGTAAAGACCGCGAGCATCCCGAGCCCGCCGCCAAGCGCGAGCGCGCCGACGTCCCCCATGAAGACCTGTGCGGGATACGTGTTATACCAGAGGAAACCGATGCCGGCGCCGATCATCGCCCCGCAGAATACGGCCAGCTCGCCCATGGAGGCAACGTTC
>JAAFHJ010000369.1 GCA_013298325.1 Myxococcales bacterium
GCAGCAGGCCCCTCCCCCATCCGCCCCGTCTGCCACGCGCGCGGCGCTCCGCGCGCTCACGGCGGCGCTCGGGCCGTCGAAGGTGGCAACCGGCGACGCGATGCTCCCCTGGTCCCGCGACGACAGCCCTTACCCGTCGCCGCCCCCCGACGCGGTCGTCCATGCGGCGAGCGAGGACGACGTTCAAACGACGATTCGCCTCGCCAATGAATACAACATTCCCGTCGTCCCCCGCGCGGGCGGTACTGGAAGAACAGGGGCCGCGCTCCCCCTGCACGGCGGGATCATCCTCGCGACCGACTCCCTTTCCGGCATTGAAGAGATCAGCAAGGAGGATTTGACGGCGGTCGTTCGCCCGGGCGTCATCCTGGGCGATTTGCATGCAGCATGCACAGAGATGGGGCTCTTTTATCCGCCCGATCCGAGCAGCCTCGGGACGTGCATGCTCGGCGGGAACGTCGCCACGAATGCCGGCGGACCGCGGGCCTTCCTCTACGGATCGACGCGCGCCTGGCTCCTCGGCGTCGAGGTGATCACCGGCGGTGGCGAGCGCCTCGTGCTCGGCGGGAAGACGCGAAAACGGAGCTCCGGCTACGAGCTTTCCCAGCTTTTTGCCGGCTCCGAGGGGACGCTCGGCGTCGCGACGCGCATCACGCTGAAGCTCCTCCCAAAGCCGCCCGAGACGCTCACCGTCGCCGTCTGGTGCCGGAGCGATCCCGGGGCGGCCGCCGTCGCCGCCGCGATCCTTGCCGCGCGGTTTTCGCCGGCCTGCCTCGAGTTTCTCGACGAGCGGACCGTCGACGTCGTCCGTGGGGGGCTCGTCGTGCCGGAGGGCGGGCGAGCGCTCTTGATCGCCGAATTTGATGGCGAAGGGGTCGAAGTGATCGCCGAACGGCTCGGCAATTTGCTGAGCGGCCTCCCCGATGTATGCGTAGTACACGCAGCTGTCGACCCTTCCCGGCGGGAAGCTTTGTGGGGCGTCCGTCGCGCCCTCTCCCTCGCCACGCGCCGGGTGACGCGCCACAAAATCTCGGAAGATGTCGTCGTCCCCCGCGGGAGCGCCGGCGCACTCCTCGACGACGTCGCCCGTATCGGCGAACTCCACCGCGTTCGCCATTTGACCTACGGCCACGCCGGTGATGGGAATCTGCACGTAAATTTCTTGTGGAACGACGAGGACGAGAAGCCGCGCGTCGACGCAGCCCTCGACGCCCTCTTCCGTGCGACCCTCGCCCGCGGCGGGAGCCTGTCCGGCGAGCATGGCATCGGCATCGCGAAGGTCCCCTGGTTCGCCGCCGAGCACTCGGCGACCTCGCGCGCGCTCCAGGCGGCCCACAAAGCGGCGTGGGATCCGAAGGGGATCCTCAATCCGGGCAAATGGGTGGGCGGAGACCGCAACCATCGCGACTGCTAGCCGGCTCGCGCGGGAGTGCGAAGGCTCGTACGCGGCTTTTTCCGGCATTCTCGACGAAAAAAGGGATTTACGCACTGCGTGTCGTCGAGTCTTCTTCGCCGGATGAGCGACGCAAAATTTTCCGCCGTGGACGATACGCGACCGACGGGAACCGAGCGCCCTCGCCGGACGAACGCGATCGACAGCGCCGCGCCGTTCCTCGAACAGATCGACGAACGCCTCGGCTTCCTCGAGCGGAAGCAGATTCGCTTCGTGCGGAAGACCTTCGACTCGCCGGTGATCGACCGCGGCGTCCGTGCGATGCAGCGCCGCTTTGGCGCCATCTGGATCGAGCACGCCCTCGGCAACATCCGCCACGTCCACGGACTCGAGCGCGTGGGGACCTTCGATCCGAAGAAGAGCTACGTTTGTGTCGCCAATCACCGCAGCTTCTTCGACCTTTACGTCATCACGTCGTACCTCGTCTATCGGGACTTGCTCCCCCAACGGATCCTCTTCCCGGTACGTTCAAATTTCTTTTACGACAACCCGCTCGGCCTCGCTGTCAACGGATTGATGAGCTTCTTCGCGATGTATCCGCCGATCTTCCGCGACAAGAAGAAAGCCGATCTGAACATCGCCGGCCTCCAGGAGGTTATTGGCCTCCTCAAGCGGGGCGGCTTCTTCCTGGGAATGCACCCAGAAGGGCAGCGAAATCAGGATGGTAACCCCTACGAGCTGCTCCCCCCGAAGCCGGGCGTCGGCCGGATCATTCACATGGCGCAACCGGAGGTTATTCCGGTGTTCGTTAACGGCCTTGGGAACGACTTTGTGGCGCAAATCAAAGGAAACTTCGACCGTTCGGCTTCGCCGGTTCACGTCGTCTTCGGCAAGCCGCTCGATATGAAGTCCTTCTACGAGCGCCCGGCAACCATGGGCACGTTCCGCGACATCGCTTCCCACTGCATGGAAGCGGTCGCCGAACTTGGTCAGGAAGAGAAAGCGATCCGCGCGCGCGGGTGACGAGTTCGCTGGCCGACGGGCGCGGTTCCCGTGTAGCGTGCCGACTATGACGCGTGAAGAACTCGTGGCGGAGGCCAAGCGCCTCGCTCTTTTGATCAAGCAGGGCCGAGTCGACGAAGCCTACGAAGGCTTTTCGGCCGTCTACGCAAACCCGGCATTTGGCTCGTTCAATGCCGACGATCAACGGCAAATCCTGCGATTCATGGTCCTCGGGAAGCGGCCCGAACTTCATCGTAGCGTGCTCCCGGCCTCGATCGTCGAAGCGCACCGTGGCGCACTGGCGACGCTGAACGAGCTCGTATCGACGCTCAACGACCCGGCCGACTACGAACTCCTCGGGCTCGCGTTTCAGCGCATTGGAAACGATGCCGCCGCCGCCAATATTTTCCGCGAAGGGCTCCGGATGGAGCGCGAACGGAACCCGCAGAGCGACCTTTGTGGTGCGCTCATGTCGCGTCTCTCCGCGGTCTAACTCTAGTTGCAGAAGCGACGGAGCGCGCGGACGTCGAGGGCACACTCGGCTTCGGCGCGCCGAAGGCCGTCTTCCGTGCGCATGCGGAGCGGCAGCGTTTCGACGATCCGGTTCCAGGCAGCGGCCGCGCGTCCATTGCACGGCGTCGGCACCGCGGCGGGCGGTTTGCAAACCGTAGCACCGGGCGGGCACGCGAACGGCCCTTGGTACTGGTAAATGGTGGCGCAGGTCGGCGCGCGCGACTCCCAATCGAGGGCGAGTTTTACCGGTTTGGCCGGCGGTTCCGGGGCGGCCGACGCCGATGCCGTCGCGGCGAGTACGGCGACGAAGCTGCCCGACTGCATGCACACTGCACCTGCTCCCGTGCTCGCCGTTTCCTCACCGCCTTCGGCGGTTCCGGGCGGACGAGCACCTGCTCCCGTGCGGCTCCGCGTCGTCCCCCCTGGGCATTCGTCGGGGAGCACCGGCGGCGCCACCGTCGCTGCCGGGAGTTCACCGGTGCCTGCACGCGGGCCTGCGCTGCACGCGACGAGCAGGCAAAGGAGCAGACCGGTCGCGTCGCGCATCAGGCGCGGACGTGGAGGGCGTTGGGGACGACTTCGATGGTCAGCGGGAGGCGCCCGAGCGGCTCGCCGTCGACGTCGAGGAGGAAGGTCCCCTTCGCGCGATCGTCGATCAGCTCCAGGTGGAACTTCCGCCCGCGCAGGTGGAGCGTCCCCGCCTGCCCGATGTGACTTCCGTCGTAAATTCGCTGAGATCGAACGGTAAAGCCGACCTTGGAGCCGGCCGGAAGGGCGACGAGCTCGAAGAGGCCATCGGCGGGGTCGGCCATCGGCGCGACGTGCATCCCGGAGCCGAAGTAGCGCCCGTTGCAGATCGCGACCATGTAGCTCGCGATCTCGTGGACCGTCTCGGTGCCGTCGGCGCCGGTGACCGTGCAGCGGAGGCGGCCGGCCTCGATGGTCATCAGCGCGCGGAGCGACGCGAACCAGTAGGCGGCGGCGTTTCCGAGGGCGCGACCGCTCTCCTGGACGTACTGGTCGACGAGGCCGCCCATCCCTGCCGACAGGACGTTCACAAACCAGCGCGTCGTCGGCTTGCCGTTTCGGTCGAGAAACGTTGCCTTTCCGAGGTCGAGGGGGCGGCTTCGGCCGCCGGCGAGGGCGTCCAAATAGCGGTCGAGGCGGTGCTCCAGGCCGAGGGTCCTGCGGAAGTCGCCGCCGGTCCCCTGGGCGAGAATGCCGACGTCGGTCGCCCGTTTCGTGCCGGTCGAGGCGGGCCCTGTCCTTGTGGGCCCGCCGTCTCTCGCGACGCCGGTGCCAGCAAATTCGCTGGCGGTCGCGAACGGACGGGCCCCTTCGGCGACGCCGTTCACGATCTCGTGGAAGGTCCCGTCGCCGCCCACCGCGACAACGAGCGGGCGCCCGGCTTCTGCGGCGTCACGGGCGAGGGTGATTCCGTGGCCGGGGGCGTTGGTGAAGGAGACGTCGATCGGACCGAGCTTCGCCTCGATCGTCGCCTTCATCTGGGGCCAGGTGCGGCCGGTCTTGCCACGACCAGCCGCCGGATTCACAATAAAAAGCGGACGGTTATCCGCCGACGAATTAGGTGTATTCATCAGGCGTCCGGCCAGACGACGCCGCGCTCGTAGAGGTCGTTGACGGTGGCGAGGAGCGTCTCCATCGGATCGCGGGGGCTCCAGCCGAGCTCGTTTTCCGCGCGGCTCGCGTCGAGGTACCAGGTGTACTGGCCGAGCTCGAGGCTCCCCGGATCGACGGGGAACTTGATGCCCCAACGATCGAGGGTCTTTTCGAGCTTTTCGGCCTCGGTGAACAGCGTCGAAGGGAGCCGCGGGAGCGGGAGGAGCGGCGCCGTGCGGTCAGAAATGCGGCCGAGGCGCTCAAAGAAGGCGGCGAAGGTGATGTTCTGGGCGCCGAGCAGGTAACGGGCACCACCGCGACCGCGCTCAAGGGCCAATACAATCCCCTCGGCGGCATCGCGGGCGTCGACGAAGGAGAGGCCTCCCCAGGGCGCAAAGGGGATTTTGCGTTCGAGGAACAAACGCACATCTTCCGTAGAAGACCCGTGGACGTCGCCGGGCCCGAGGAGGAGCGTCGGGTTCACGGAGACGACGGAAAAGCCGTCACGGTTCCGGCCCAAAGCCCTTGTTTCTGCGAAGTATTTCGAGCGGTAGTAGGGGAAGCGCGCGAGGATCGCCATCGGCGTCGCGTCGTCCTCGACGGCGACCGCGTCCGGGTCTTCGCTCACGGCGACGACGCCGCTCGTCGACGCAACAACGACCTTTGAGACGCCGGCCGCTTCGCAGGCATCGAGGACGCGGGCGGTCCCCTCTACATGGAGGCGCTGGAGCTCTTCCGCGTCGCTCTTCTTTCGCGAAACCTTCCCGGCGCAGTGCACGGCAAAGGTGGCGCCGACGGCCGCCTCGGTAAGGGCGTCACCGGTGAGCAGGTCGCCGACGAACTGGCGGACGCC
>JAAFHJ010000037.1 GCA_013298325.1 Myxococcales bacterium
GGGGCGCTCGCCGGGGTCGGGGCCGCAGGGGCCGCCGGCGCTTCCGGGGTCGCGGGGGCCGGCGCTTCTTGGGGCGCAGGGGCCGCCGGCGCTTCCGGGGTCGCGGGGGCCGGCGCTTCTTGGGGCGCGGGGGAAGTCCCTGTTTTCGCAGGTATTCCGTCGTCGGCGTGGGCGGTCCGAAACGGGATGCAGATCGCGAGCGGGGCGAGGAGGAAGGGGGCGAGGCGGCGATGCAGGTTCACACTGGGGAACCTAAGGGGCCGCCGATCAAGAAAGGATCAAGCTTGCCCCGGCTCCGATCAGGAACGCCGACCCTTCGCTTGGCAGCTCGGGCAGACACCGTACATCTCGTGCTTGTGGGAGCGGAGGAGGTACCCGTGGGCCTTCGCGATCTCTTCCTGAAGAGCCTCTACGCGCGGTTCCTCAAACTCGACAATCGTCTCGCATTCCACACAGATCAAATGATCATGATGGGCGTGACCGTCGTCGGCGAGCTCGTACCGCGTCAGTCCGTCGCCAAAGCGTCGTTCGTGGGCAACGTCGCATTCGGCCAAGAGTTTCAGCGTCCGATAGACGGTTGCGTAGCCAACCTTCGCATCCTTTTTGCGAACTTCCGCGAGAAGCTCCTCGATGCTTACGTGGTTCGGCACGCCGAAGAAGGTATCGACGATGAGGCGCCGTTGATCGGTAGAGCGCAGCCCCTTCTTCGCCATGTGTGCGGCGAGGAGGGCCCGAAAATGTTCGAAGTTGCGTTCGGTGTCGGTCACGGCGCGGGTACCGTAGCCTGCTCCTGGCCGGGAACCAACGATACCGGTTCTCGGCGCACGCTTTTAGCCGCGCTCAATCGGGAGAAAGTCCATTTCCCAGGCGAGCATGCCCCCCTCCAGAAACGGCAAATCGACCCCCTGCTCGGCGAGGGCGCCGGAGAGTTCTTTGGTCTTGTCGCCGGCCCGGCAATAGAGGACCGGCTGCCCCGGGAGCATGTAGAGTTCCGCGATTCGGTCGGCGAGCGTCTCCAGGTCCATGTGGACCGCTTTCGGGAGGTGAGCGCGGTCAAAGGCAGCTTTTTCCCGGGTATCGACCGGAATCACGCTCCCCGCCTGGAGGAGTTGGGCCAGCTCTTTCGCTTTTAGCGCGCCCGCCGAGCGCGGCAGGTACGGTTCGATCATCGCGCGAAGAGCCTTCTTCGAAAGCGCGCCCGCCTGCCCATCGACGATGCGCCCTTGCGCAAAGACGAAGAACATCGGAACCGATTGAACGCGGAATTGTTTCGCGAGGAAAGGGGATTTGTCGATGTCGATTTTAACGACTTTCGCCTTCCCTTCGAGATCCTGAGCGAGCGCGTCGACCTCGGGGCCGACCGTCTTGCACGGTTGGCACCAGGCGGCCGTAAAGTACAAAAATACGGGGAGTTCACTTCGGAGGACGACCGCCTCGAAGTCCTTCTCCGTCACGTAGGGGACTGCCGTCGCCCCGCCGAGGTTTCCACCGCCCGCACCGCCACCGAAGCCGCCACCGAGAATCATGGAGGCTCCGCTAGCAGAGAACGGCGAAGCGGCGTCAGAAGGAAATCTGCTTCCCGTCGTAGCTCGTGCCGTCGTGGACGAGGGCGACCGCGACCGTCTTTCCTTTCGGAAGAGGCACTGCGATGCGCACCATCATCTTGCCAGGAAACGTCGGCAAAAGGACGTTTTCACGCCCCCACACCTCCGCCGCCGGGTTCGAAGTCAAGCCGACCCGGTACGGGAAATCGGTCGTGCCGCCGTCGCCGACGCCGAGGCGGATCGCCCCTGCACGTTCGCGGAACGGGCGCGCCGCGAGGTCGACGAGGGGGCGCGCATGCATGTAGTCTTCACCAGATGTATACTGCATAAAGTGCCCGCCGGTTGCGAGGGGCGGCTGCGTGACCGTGCGGAGGTCAAGCGTCACTTCTGCGGTGAGTTCAAGTACTTCGTCGTGGCGGACTGCCACGACTTCCCCAAGGTGGGCGCCGGTAGGGTTCCGCTTTACGACGCCATGGACGTCGAGAAAGAGGGCGCCACCGTTGCAGACTGCATCTTTTGCCGCCTTAGGGTCGGCCGCCTCCGGGCTCCCCGGCTCGGGGGCGAGCGTCGAGCAGGCGCCGCAGCGACACCCATCGCAGACCGGGAGCTCGGTCTCTGGCGCGCCGAGTCCCTGCTTCTTCCGAAGCCACTGTTCGAGGGTCGGTTCGTCGACGGTCCCAGCCGCCTTCTCAAAGGTCTCGTGGAACGCGGCCGCCTCCTCAATGCCGAGAAACCGGATATGCCAGGCTTCGTTTTTGTAGCCTGTTCGAGGGTTTACGCCGACGACGCGATCCGACCGGGTCTCGCAGGTGCGCACCTTCGCTCGGTCGTCGGGATGGATCGGGTAGGAAAGGATCCAGCCGTAGCGCCACGCTTCGTCGCGCAGAAAGAGGCCGCCTGGCGTGCAGCCGAAGCCGTTTCGGAAGACGTTCTGATCGGCGTCGTGCCACGCTTTCGTAAAAAGATCGACGACTGTCCCGAGCTGATGCTGGCTATGACCGGGCAGCGCCGACTGCTCAACCGCCGAGCAAAAGCCGCCTTGCGTGGCCCAGCGGGTAAACGTCCCACATTGAATCGGATAGCTTCGAAAGGCCGATTCAACCATTCCTGCGAAGCCGCGCTTTTGCATCTCCGCGAGCAGGACCCGTAGCCCCTCGGCGGCCGACTTTCGCAAACAGGGCACGCCCATGCAGGCGAGTGCCGTCGACGGCTTCAGATCAAACAAACGGACAAGATCTTCGGGGGCATCGTCGTTTGCGAGCGTCCCTTGAGGCGCACGATTGACGAGCGCAAACGGATCTTTCGTCGACGTGAACGAAACGAGTCGGTCGGCATCGGCGATCCGGCGCCCGTTCTGGGCGATATTGCATGCCGAGGAGAGCGCCCGCGGCGAGACGTACCCTTCGCGCTCCTCCGGGGGCACCGTGCTCGCATCCACCCCGGCGTCGATGGGCGTTCCGGGAGTGGGGGCGGCCACCGTCGTCGTGGCGCTGGCGGTCGGAGATGCGGCGTCGCTCGCGGCGGGTAGTTTCGCGCCTGGTTGGCAGCCACCGCCGCTGGCCCCCGTCGCGAGGAGTGCAATAGCCGCCGTGCCGCACAAGGTAAGCCCTCGCAGCCACGGCGGATTTTTCGGCGACGATCGAACCTTCACGGCGACTCCTGGCGATTCTGGCGCGCTCAGCCCTTGACGATCGCGTCCCAGTGGGTGGCGATTTCCTGGGCGGTCCAGACGTCGTCCTCCCCCTCCTTGAAGCTTCCGGGGCTCTCGACGAGCTTAAACGCATACATGCGCGCCCCGGCGACGCCGAGCACCCAACCGGTTCGCGCCGCACAGAGCTCCGATCCGAGAAAAATCGCCGCCGGGGCGACGTGTTCGGGACGGAGGGAGGTCACGGTCTGAAACATCGGAAGTGACTCTGTCATACGCGTCTTCGCCAGGGGCGCAATCGCGTTCACGGTGATTTTATGCTTCTGGAGCTCGATCGCCAGCGTCTTCGTGAGACCGAAGATCCCCGCCTTGGCGGCGGCGTAGTTGACCTGGCCAAAGTTCCCCAAGAGCCCAGAAGCGCTCGTTGTGTTGATGATCCGGCCACCCTCACCGCCGGCCTGAACGCGCGGAATAATTCGCCTTGCGAAGGCCTGCGCCGCAAAAAATGCACCTTTGAGATGCACCGCGAGCACCGCATCGAAGGACTCATCATCCATCTTCAGGATCGACTTGTCGCGAAGGATACCCGCATTGTTGACCAGCACATCGACGCGGCCAAACGCGCCTTCCGCGGCGGCGATCATCGCTTCGGCGCCGGCGGCCGTAGCGACCGAGTCGACGTTGGCTTCCGCGGTCCCGCCGGCGGCGCGAATCTCTTCGACGACGCGGAGTGCAACGCTCGGATCACGCCCTTCGCCATCGGTGGCGGCGCCGATATCGTTGACGAGCACCTTCGCCCCTTCGCGCGCGAAGGCGAGCGCGTGGGCCCGTCCGATGCCGTTTCCGGCGCCGGTAATCACAACGACTTTGCCGTCTAGAAGTCCCATGGCGGCGCCTCTACTACAGAAAGGCCACGGCGCGTGTTTGCTCCACGGAGACACGCTGCGCCCTGCCCGTCGCCGCAGCCAGTGGCCCGATTTTTAAAGATCTTTAGCCGCCGAGAGAAATCCTGCAATCGTTGCCAGAACGGCGCTACCTTTCCCGTTCCTTCGGCAGCTGCCCCCGCGGCTTCCGACCGAGCGACGTTCCGACCGGGAATGTCGCCTCAGCGCCCCCTCCGCGCGTCGGTCGGCATGCCGAAATTTCAGGGACCTCCGATGAGCCGGGACAACGAGAACTTCAAGACGCGACGCCTTACGGCGCTCCCCGCGATCGTTCCGTCCCTTGATCCTGCGGGACCGCCCACGCCGCCGGAAGAGACCGCCGTCGCTCACTACCCGGCCGTCAGTTCCCCTGCGGTCGATGTCCAGGTCGTCACCGACCCGCTCTCCGATACCGGCGATTTGCTTGGACTAAGTTCGACCGACCTCGCCGCCGACTACGACTTCGACCGCACCACCGAGCGGCACATTCTCCCCTACGTCCCGGCAGGTGGGCGTCTCCGCGGTGCGCTCACCATCATGACCGGCTTCAACGCCGGCCAGACCTTCCCCCTAGACGGAACGAGCTTTGTTCTTGGGCGCGGGAGCGAGGCCGATCTGTGGATTGAAGACCCTGGCGTAAGTCGTCGACATGCGCGTGTGAGTCGCGAAGGAACGACCTATTTCGTGGAAGACCTTGGCTCGACGAACGGCACGATGGTCGGGACCGACGACGTACGCCGTCGCGAGTTGATTTCCGGCGATCGCATCCGTCTCGGCCCAACGGCGATGGTGACGTTTGCCCTCCTCGACGACCAAGAGGAGGAGCTCCGCCGCCGCCTCTTCGAGTCATCGACCAAGGACGCCCTCACCCGCGTTTACAATCGAAAATACTTTAGCGAGAGACTCTCTGCGGAGGTGAGCCACGCCCGTCGTCACGGGGCGAAGCTCGCGCTCTTGATGATCGATCTCGACTATTTCAAAGCGCTCAACGACACCCACGGGCACCTCGCCGGGGACATGGCCCTTCGCATGGTCGCCGCGCAAATCGGTCGGCTCATTCGCGTCGAAGACTTGCTGGCTCGCTACGGCGGTGAGGAGTTCGTCATCCTTGCTCGCTCGACGGGGCGGACCCAGGCGACGCTGCTTGCCGAACGAATTCGCTCGAGTGTCGCCGACATGCCGATCCCGCTCCACGACGGCGAGATTCGCTGCACCCTCTCGATCGGCGTCGCCGCCCTTGTCGAAATTCGGCCGGAAGCGGCCGAAGAGGCCCTTGTGCGTCTCGCCGATGAGCGCCTCTACCGCGCCAAAGAGGCCGGCCGAAACAGCGTCTGTTCCCGCGAAGAAGCGTAGCTCGGCGAACTCGCGGTGGACGCGAGGGGCCGCTGCGCCTACCTTTCGTCGCATGTCGCGCACTCGTATCTCTCCGCGTCTCCTTGCGTTCTCTGCCGCTGGAGCGATGGCCCTCGCTGTATTTGGCGCCTGTTCCCGGACGGAGATCTATGCGGACGGCGAAGCGGCCATCGACGCCGCCATTGTGAAAGATGTTGCGGTAGATGCGCCGGTCGTCCTCGACGCCACGCCGGATGTGCAGCCGAAGGCGTGTATTCCCGGGCAATTCGACTTTGAGCGCGCGACGACGCAGCTGGTTTTCGTCATTGATCGCTCGGGGAGCATGGCCTTCAGCCTCGACGGGCAAGACCGCAACCCGCCGCGCGGGCAGAGCCGCTGGAAGATTTTGCAGAGTTCCCTCGCCCCCGCGCTTCAAAGCTTGCAGGGGACCGTGGAGCTTGGCGCGAAGTTCTTCCCGGAAGAGTTCGAAGCGACCGATCCCGATGCCGCTCTCAAATCATGCAGCGGCGGTACCGTTGTCGACGTTCCGCCGACCCGGAACAACGCCCCGTCGATCCTCTCCGTCTTTGATCGCTCAAACCCGATCGGCGGGACGCCGACCGCGGAAGCGATGCAAGGTGCCCGAAATTACTTGTTGGGTGCCGGTCGTCGTTACCTGGCTCGCTTCCTGGTGCTTGCGACCGATGGGGCGCCGAACTGCAACAGTGATCCGGCGATCACGCCGCAAAACTGCGTTTGTACGGCGCGTGACATCGTCTATTGCCAGGAACCGCTCTTCGACCCTCAGCAATGTCTTGACGATCGCCGTACCGTCGACGTCGTCCGTGCCATCAACGACACCGACAAGGTCGCCACGTTCGTCATCGGCGTCGGTGCCGACCAAGCCCAGAGCCCCGCCTACCTGGCGACGCTCAATGCGATGGCCCTTGCAGGGGGACGCCCGCGGACGGGCACCGTCAAATACTACGACGGTTCGACGGTTGCTGGACTCAATGGCGCCGTTCAATCGATTCAGAACGGCGTCGCCCGCTGCGTTTTCGTCACGCCCTCGGCGCCGAAGGACCCCGACGCGATTTCGGTGACCATCGATGGCGTGGCGGTCTCTCGCGACGCAACGAACCAGTCGGGCTGGAACTGGACCGACCAGGATTACGGCGCACTCTCCTTCTTCGGGCCCGCCTGCGACACGCTCCTTGCGAATGCCGATGCCAAGGTTTCGGGCACCGTTGCCTGTTCCGATGGCGGCACCCCGAATCCGTGAGGATTTCCGCGCGGATCGCTCTCAGCCTTTCGCTCCTTGGCGCCTGTGGCGGCACGTCGAGCGGTCTGCGACCGATCGCCCACGTCGCTTCCTCGCCGGCGGCGGTCCGTGCCTGGGCCGACGTCCGTCGCTCCTGGGATCGCGGTGAAGAGGGGCGCCCCGCGCGCGTTGTCCCTCTTCTTGAGGACTTCATCGTCCACCACCCGAATGACGGGCTCGTTCCGCTCGCGTGGGCGTCGCTCGCCGCCCTTGAGGAGGAGCGTGGCGACCATGTCGCTGCGGCCAAAGCCCTTGCAAAAATTGCGGATTTGCCCGACGGCACGACCCACGATCTTCGCGACATCGTCGCTGCGAAGCGCCTGCGGCTCCAGGGGGATGCCGAAGGGGCGCTCCGGCTGCTTCGGCCCCTGGAGGGGAAGGTTGTCGATAGCTACGCGTTGGGCCTTTTCCTTGAGGAGGAAGCGCGTGCGGCCGTCGCCGCGCAGCGCTCGACGGAGGCGCTCGCCGCACTGGATGCCTGGTTGACCGGGGAGGGGGGCGAGGATCACGAGGCGGTGCGCGACACCGTCGTTCGGCTCCTGGCGACGCTCCCCAACGAGGCGCTCGAAGAGGCGTATCGCGATTTTCGTAGCAAAAATGGCGATCGGCGGAGCCCCTTCGGGGCCGAACTTCGCCGCGCGATCGCCAACCAGCTCGCCGCCATCGCGCTCGCTCGTGGCGATGCGGAGCTCGCTCGGCGCCTCCTTGAGGGGGATGAGGCGACCGACGACGACAGCCTCCGTGGCCTTGCGGGTCAGGCGAAGAGCTTGGCGCATGTGGAGGGGCGGACCGTCGGTGTCCTTCTTCCGACGGGGACGCTCGCCAGCCGCGAACGTGCTGCCGCCGCCTTGGGGGGGCTCGCCTTCGCCCTTGAGGCGACCGGCTACGACGGAAGCAATGCGCAGGAAGAACCTGAAAAGAAAGAGTTTTCTGCGTTGCGTGCGCCGTTCCGCCTCGTCTCGCGCGAATACGACCCGAGCAAAGGGGAAGCGGCGAGCCTGGAGACGCTCCTCGACGGGCTAGCCGCCGACGGCGTCGCTGTGGTGGTGGGCGGTTTTGATGGCGGAACGGCGGCAACCCTCGCCCGTTGGGGGCGCGAACGTGGCATTCCGACGGTGCTCTTCACGCCGCCAGAGGGGGCGCCGATTACCTCAGATTCCTTGAATTTTCTCGTCGGCACGCCGGTCGCTGCCGAGCTTGCGGCCCTCGTCGAGGCGCTTTCGGCCCATGGGGGCGCGAGAGACGGATCGGTTCCGGCCGTGTACATCGGCGATGCGACCGGTGCCGCCCGCAACGCGGAACTTGCGGCGGTTGAGGCGCTCCTCGTCGCTGCCCCCGTCGACTGTTACCTGCCGCCCGGACCGGCCGGAACACCGACCTTTCCGGTCGCGACCGCCGAGCGCCAGTCGGTGCGGACGTGGTTTGTGGCGGGGATGCCGGCCTGCCTGGCCACGCTCGGCGACGACCTCGTGCGCTATACACGCTTTCGGGCCGAAGCGACCCGACCGCTGGTAGCGACGACGCTCTCCGCGGGGGTTCGGTCGGTCCCTCTCCTAGGGAAAAATCCGCTCTATCGAATACTTACGGTGGCGGCGGGCCGGATGCCGATCGCCGCCGACGCGCCCGAACTGAAGAGCGACCCTGAGCTAGCCCGATTCGTGAAGATCGCAGCCGCCCCACCCAGCTATTGGGCCGCCTTGGGGCGCGATGCCGGGATGCTCCTCCGGCCGGCACTCCTGCCGCTTCCGACGAACGACACAAAAGAGCCATCGGAGGTCGCCACCCGCTGGAAGACGGTCGCGACCGGCCTTGGGCGGGCTCAAACCCCGCTCTGGACGACCGACGCGACCGGCTTCAGCGACCATCGTCTCCCGCGAGCACTTCGCGTGATCAGTCGCTGAAAACTTAAAGATACAGCTACTTGCCGAGGGTCCGTGCGAAGCCGAGAGCGCGGCGCACATCCCCTTCGGCCAGTCCGCAGGCGCGGGCGATTTCGGGGGCGGTCGGCGTCCGTCCACTCGTCATTTGCAAAGCCCGCGCCGTCTTGAGGACCTTCGCGAGGAGCGCCGGGCCGCCCGCCGCGGACGCCTCCGAAACCGACTCACGAATGCGTCGCCCCGCCTTTTCGACGGCCCCGACGACGGCGTCAACGTCCTCCGCGCGGCCCGTCACGAGCGCTGTCTCTTCGCCGATCGCATCGAGGGGGACCTCGCTGGGGAAGCGCGAAAGGAGCCGATCGACGACCGCGGCGAGCGGTGGGGCGAGAAGCGCGTCATTTTCCATGGCAAAGCCTCGCTAGCACCGGTGCGTCGGTTCCGGGCAGTGTAGGCTTCGCCGCATGCGCTCGTTGCAGCTCGGCCCGCTCGCTGCCGTCTCGCTCCTCGCCGTGTTTGCCGCGTGTGAGCGCGTCGATCCCCCCACGTATGCGGAGAATTCTTCGGGTTCTGGCGGCGGTGGCGGCGGCGGCGGCGGAATTGGCGGGTTTGATGGAGGCTCGTCGGTGAGTGACGGCGGCGTCCTCACGATCCCGAACGCCGTCTCCCGCTTTCACGTACTCGGTGACGGAACGCTCGCCTACTTGGAAAACCCTTCCGGAAAGGGCCGGATTTCCCTCTTTGATCCAAGCTCGGGACTCTCAGGCGGCGCGACGGGAATACTCAATATTCCTGCCGATTTTTCCTTTGTCGGGGGCGTTCGAACCAATAAAGTCTGGGCGTTGGAAGCGGGATCAGGGAAAGACGGCCCGAAGATTACTTCCTGGATCAAAGGGACTTCTACAAGTGCTGCAGCCCTCCCTGGCGCGCCGGCCGCCATCACGGCAGACGCACGTGGAGCCTACTTTGTCACTGCCGATAGCGATGGTCGCGCCGTCCTTCGCGCCACCACCGACGGCACGAATTTCCGGGAACTTGCCGCGGTCGTCGGCGGTTCGCCGGTTTCGGGTGCCGCCGTCGTCGATGGCTTCGTCTACTGGGCGGCAGTCGTCGCGAACCAGACCGACGTCTACCGGTCGAGCACCGATCTGGCGACCGGCGCCGCCGAAATCTTCGCGACCGTTGACGGCGCCGTCTCCGAGCTAACCGCATCGGCCGCCGGCATTTTCGTTGTAGTTCCTGGCGGTTCCGCGGGCGGCAATGCACGCGGGGCGGTTCTCCGTCTGCCCCTTGCCGGCGGAACCGGGGCAACCCTCTTGCCGAGCGAGAAGAACCCGCGCGGACTCCAGCTCCTCGCCGAGGGAATGTTTGCGGTCTACACCGATGACGGTCCCGTCCGCTGGACGACAAGCCGTTCCTTGCTTCCCGCGCGCGCGTTCCCGGTCGCCGCTTTCGCCGCGACGACGACCAAGCTCTTCTGTCTCGGTACCGACGGAACCGTCCGAGTCACCAACGAGTAGCTCGCGAAAAAAATGCCGGCGCCTCGGGAATAATCGGGAAGATTCGAGGGTCGAGGGCGTCGACACGGCGATCAACGCACCGGGGGCCTCCCCGGCGGCGCCTGCCCCCGAGCTTGCCGCACCGGCCGTCCGACCTGTTTCGGACGCGGTTCCGGCGGGAACAGAAGGCAGGATGATTGACGTTCCGGCGCGCCCGATTAGGATGCGCGCCGCGCGAGAAGGCGTGGGGAAAGTCCCCACACGGCGCGTTTCACCGAGGAGCGCAGCGGTCGAGTTCGGTGGCCGTTGTGTCTTTCGAGGTTCTTGGGAGGTCGGATGTCCACCGACGTGATGATCTACGCGAACGATCTGTCGAAGACTTATGGGGCGTTTCGCGCGCTCGACAAGGTGAGCTTCGAAGTGCGCAAAGGCGAAGTGGTCGGATTCCTCGGGCCGAACGGCGCGGGGAAGAGCACCACCATGCGCATTCTCACGTGCTTCATTTCCCCCACGAATGGCGTGGCGAAGGTTCGGGGGTACGACGTTTTTGAGAACCCGCTCGCGGTTCGCGAAAACCTCGGTTACCTCCCGCAACGTGCCCCGCTTTATACGGAAATGACGGTACTCGAGTACCTGCGCTTCGCTGCGAAGCTCCGGAATCTCGATGAGAGCACCTTCAAATCCCGCGCGAGAAAGGTCGTTGAAGTTTGTGGCCTCGCGCAGGTACTCGCGAAAGAGATTCGTGAACTTTCGCACGGGTATCGTCAGCGCGTAGGTCTTGCTCAGGCGCTCATTCACGACCCGCCGATCCTCATCCTCGATGAGCCGACGAGCGATCTCGACCCGAATGAGAAGGCCGAGTTCCTCGATTATCTCAAGCAGATCGGCAAGGACCGCACCGTCCTCCTCTCGACCCACAACCTCGGCGAAGTCGAGGCGGCCTGCGCTCGCGCCATCATCGTCTCTCGGGGACGCGTCGTCGCCGACGGCGCCCTTGAAGACATCCGCGCGAAGAGCGGTCGCGTCCGTTACACGGTTTCCATCGAGGAAATCGCGGGCGGAAATGGCAAAGGCACGCCGCCGACCGCCGCCCAAGTGCGCGCCGCCTTGGAAGGCATCAAGGGGGCCGAAAAGATCCTCGAACTGCCGACCGACGACCGCGCCCACGCCTTCGAGCTCAGCTCGGAGCAGGGCGTAGACCTCCGCGGCGAGCTGTTCCGTCTCATTCTGGACAAGGGCTGGGGGCTCCTTGAGCTTCACCGCGACATCCAGGCCCTCGAAGACGTCTTCCGCAACCTCACTGTCGGCGATGCACGCCGCAACCGTCAGCTCGGGAAGCCGGTCGACGAAGAGGAGGAAGAGGAAGAAGAAGAGGACGAAGAAGACGACGAAGACGAAGACGCTGAAGAAGAAGAGAAAGGGTGAGCGCCATGAGCGAAGCCACCGCTGATAACGAAAAAGATCTCCCGGTGAAGGAAGCAAAGTCTGCCTCCACACCCGGCGGACTCACTCACGAACGCGCCGGATTCGGGAAGAACGTCTGGACGATCTTCACCCGCGAATTTGCGAGCTATCTCAACACGCCCGTCGCCTACATCGTCATTTGTGTGACGCTGATGCTCGCCGGCGTCTACTTCTTCATGTACCAAGGTGGCGTCTGGCAGCTTGACCGCGCCAGCATGAATCGTCTTCTGACGATCGTCCCCTGGGCCCTTTGTCTCTTCACGATTCCGCTCTTCACGATGCGGTCTCTCTCCGAAGAGAAGCGCCTCGGTACCATCGAACTCCTCATCACGATGCCGGTGAAGGATTCCGAAGTTATTCTCGGAAAGTACTTCGCTTCGCTCGCGGTCGTCGGTGTGCAGATTCTGCTTCTCGCCGCCTATCCGCTCCTGATGTTTTCAGGAATGAAAATGGGCGACTTCGACTGGGGCCCCTTCTGGAGCGGCATCCTTGGCCTCTTCCTCATGAGCGCCGCGGGCGTCGCCATCGGGCTCATGTTCTCGAGCTTCACCGATAGCCAGATCCTCGCGTTTTTCCTCTCGATGGCCACGCTGGTCGCCCTTTATGCGATCGGTTCGGCGGTGGAGTCGGTGAAGGGGACCTTCGGAGACGTCCTCGCGTTCTTCTCCTTCCAGAGCCGCTTTGAGCCGTTCGCCCGCGGCGTGGTCGACACCCGCGCCGTCGTCTACTTCGTGTCGATCGCGGTCTTCTGCTCGCTGGTCGCCTTCCGAAACCTCGAATCCCGGAAGTGGAGCTGAGTCGTCATGGCCATGGAACGTAAGCAAAAAGCGGCCGCTGAGAGCGGCGCGCTCCTCTTGATCGCTGGCGGTATCCTCGTCGCGGCGAACGTCCTCTCCGGTATCGGCGGGTACGCGCGCAAAGATGTCACGAAAGACCAGCGTTATTCGCTCTCCAAGGGCTCCGGCAGCCTCCTCCGCTCGATGAAGCAGGAGATGAAGGTCGAAGCGTACGTCACGCGCGGCCTCCCGAAGCTCGACGCCTTCGAGCGCGATCTTCGCGACATGCTCACCGAGTACAAGCAGGCCTCCGGCGGCAAGCTCGACTTCGTGATCATCGAACCGAAGACCGAAGAAGAGAAGAAGGCGGCGAAGGACGCGGGCGTCCCCGAAGTCCAGCTCGCCGAAGGGAACGAAGGCGGCGAGAACAAACTCGGCGTCGCCCAGGGCTACATGGGCCTCGTGCTCAAATACGGCACCGAGAAGGACGTCCTCCCGCTCAATCCCGGGCAGACGGAAGGTCTCGAGTTCTGGATCACGAACAAGATCCGCGAACTTCGCGACAAGGGGGACAACGTCAAACATAAGGTTGGCGTTCTCACCGGTCACGATGAAATCAAGCTCACGGAAGCGAACCTCACCCCCTCCCAGCCGGGACAGGGGCCTGGGCCGAGCATCCAGCAGATTATCCTTCAGAAATTTCCGTTCTACGAAATTCAGGAAGTCGATCTGAAGGGCGGCGACGGGGAGGTCCCCGAGGAACTCGACGGCCTCATCATCACCCAGCCGGGGAAAGACCTCACCGAGAAAGAACTTCGTCGCATTGACGCGTTTGTTCTCAAGGGGAAGAGCCTCGCCGTGTTCGCCGGTGCCGCGAATGTGAAGGCGTCCGATGCCTCCATGCAGGCCTCGCTCAACACCCACGGTCTCGAGAAGCTCCTCGACGGCTACGGCATTGAGCTCCGCAAGGACGTCGTTGTCGACTTCGGTCTCGCGATGCGCGTCCCGGTCCGCACCCAAATGGGGGCGACCACGGTCCGCTTCCCGCAAGTGCCGGTCCCCCAGGAAATGCCCGGCGCTGGCCCCGAGGATCGCTTCCTCGACACCAGCTTCGTCCCCTTCTTCCGCAGCCAGCCGCTGTCGATGCCGTTCCCGTCATCGGTCATCATTCACAAGGAAAAGCAGCCGGATCTCGGCGGCGATGCCTTCCGAATCGTGGCCCGCACCTCGCCGCGTTCCCTCCGCGCGACGACCGACAGCGTCGACCTTCGCCCCTTCCAGACCTGGGAATCCTTCATGAAGAAGGCGAAGGACGACAAGCAGGCCTTTGAGCAGTACGGCATCGCGGCCGCCGTCGAGGGGACCCTCGGCACGGCGTTCCCGAGCGGCGACAAGATGGGGATCAACACCCCCGCGAAGGCGGAAAAAGCGGCGCGCGTCATGGTCGTCGCCTCGCCCCAGTTCTTCGCAAACCCCTTCGCCCGCGCCGGCAACGGCCCGGACATGGGCGGCCAAATGGCCCAATTCGGCGGCGGCGGTGGGGACAAGGACCTGCAGACGATCGCCGGTGGCTTCCTCGAAACGAACGCGACCTCGACGCTCATCACCTTCAAGAACAGCCTCGACTGGCTCTCCGGCGACAGCGACCTCGTCGCGACCGCGGCCAAGATCCAAGCCGATCCGCCGCTGGTCTACGAAGACCTTTCGAAGCTCACCTTCACCGGTGATGAGACCGACGACCAGCTGAAGAAGCGCGACGAAGACATGAAGGCGGCGCGAAAGAAGAAGCAGAACAGCGTCGGGTACATCCTGACGTTGGGCTTGCCGCTCCTCTTCGCGATCTTCGGCTTCGTCCGTCGCCAACTTCGCATGAAGGCTCGCGAAGACGTCTCCCTGGCGTGACCCTCTTCTGCGAGTGAGGTCCCGTTTTCGGTCCGCCGGAAACGGGACTTCTCCCTTCTCCTTCAAACGTATTTTCGGGCAACGACAATCAACGTTATGGACAAGAAACTTCTTATCGGCGGTGTGATTCTTCTGGCGCTTGGCGGCTTTGCCTACATGAAGACCCAGGAGGACAAGAAGGTCATCGTCTCGTCGGCCAAGGTCGATCTTCCGAAGATCGAAGGGCTTGAAGACGTCGACACACTCTCGGTCACGCGGCAGGTTCGCAAAGACGGCAAAGACGTCGACGAAGAGGTCGTGCTGGCGAAGGAAGGGGACAAGTGGGTCCTCAAGAAGCCGGTTGCCTATGCGGCAAATGCCCAGGCTGTGAAGTCGGCGCTCGACAACCTCAAGGACGTCAAGCTCACCGATATCATTGCTCAAAACCTTACCGACGACATGAAGAAGCTCTATGAGCTCGGCCCCGAGAAGGCCCTTCACATCGTCGCGAAGAAGGGGGCCGAGACCAGGGCCGACTGGACCATCGGCAAGCAAGGCAGCCGCGGCCAGATGGTGATCCTCGGCGGAAAACCGTCGGTCTATGCGGTGACCGGGTTCAACGGCTTTGTCTTCTCGAAAGATGTGAAGGCGTGGCGGGATACCGAGATTCTCAAGTTTGAAGACGCGAACGTCTCCGCCATTACGCTGACGAACAAGTCCGGCGACTACTCCTTCACCAAGGGGGACAAGTGGGGCGGGACGCTCAAGGGGAAGGCGATTGAGAAGTTCGACGCTTCGAAGGTCGATGACCTCGTTCGAGCCTTCAACCATCTCGACGCCGCCGATTTCGGCGACGGAAAGCCGGCGAGCGACACGGGGCTCGATGCCCCCGAGGCGACCGTTACGTTCGCCCTCAAGGACAACGCCGGGAAATTCACCGTGAAGCTCGGCAAAGCGGCGACCGGTGGCACCCGCTACGCAATGAAAGACGGGAATCCGACGATCTTCGTGATCCCGAGCTGGCCCGCCGAATGGGCGACCGCCGAGCCGACGAAGTTCCAGGTACCGCCGGACGCCGGCGCGAAAGATGCGGGTGGCGCCCCGCCGCCAGGCCTCCAGATGCCCGACATGGGCGGCATGGGCGGCCTCCCGCCGGGAATGACGATGCCGGAAGGGCACCCCTGAGGGCGACCGCAGTAACTGAAAATCAAAGGCAAGAACGCTGCTTCTCTTTCGAGAATGCGGCGTTTCTTCTTTGTGGAAACTCCGCTACGGACTCAGGCACTCCGATGACGACCGCTCGTGAAGTTCGCGCCATTCAAATCGCTATCGCCTGCTCCATCTTTGGCGCAATCGTCAAATTCTCCGTCGGTCTCGGCAGCCATAGTATGGCAATGCTTGCCTCTGGCGTCGACTCCGTCGGAGATCTCTGCGTCTCTGCAGTAAATCTCTTCGTCGTCAGACTCGCCGCACGCCCCGCCGACGACGATCACAATTACGGGCACGCGAAGGTCGAAGGCCTGGGGGCGATGTTTGAGGGGGGATTCATCTTCTCTGCCGGGCTCTTCCTTTTGTATGAGGCGGTCCACAAAGCTCTCATCGGCGAGAAACCGCACGACGGAACCCTCGGAATTATCGTCATGATTCCACTACTTCTCGTTACCGGAGCCACGGTTCTTTACCTGCGGAAGGTGGCCGCGGCGACGAAGAGCATGGTCATCGCGGCCGACGCCCTCCACTACCTCACCGACGTGTACGTCAACCTCGGGGTGCTCGCCGCGCTCATCGTTGCCAAGGTCACGGGTTGGCCTTACGTCGACGCTATCTTCTCCGCCGGCATCGCCGTTTTCATGGTCGTTTCGAGCGTTCGCGTGGTTCGCGACGGGCTCCACGTGATCATGGATGGAAGCTTGCCCGCGGAAGAAGTTCGAAAAGTAAAAGAAGTCCTTGAGGGGATTGTTGCGGGTCGAATTATCTCCTTCCACGACCTTCGTACGCGCGGCGGCCGCTGGCCGGTCGTCGATTTTCACGTCATTGTCCCCGGCGACACGGCGACGGCGGTCGTCCACGATCTGTTCGTCGATCTCCAGGGGCAAATTCGCGAAATCGTCGGACCGGAGACGAAGGTCCTGATGCACGCCGACCCCTTTAGCGACCGTGAGCATCCCCTCCGGGACGAGCTCCCAGGAGTTGCACGCGAGGGGTGACCCACGGTCGTGGGACGATCGGCATCGGTGTTTGCTACTTCGCCGGGCGCTGCCCCCGGTGGGCCCGCCCGAGGAGCCGCGCGAGGACGTTCCCAAAGTGCAGGACCTCGTCGTCGCTCAGACCGTCGAACCAGGTCGATATCTCTTCAAAATCCCCTTCGTTGCGGGCCTCGAAGAGCGCCGCCGCGTCCGCCTCTGCCTGAAAGTTCCGCGCGCGCCGGTCGGCGGGGTCGACCCGTTCGACGAGAAGTCCTTTGCGGACGAGCGAATTGGTCAGTTGGCGGACGTTCTGCTGGCTCACGCCGAGTCGAAGGGCGAGTTCCCCCTGGCGGAGCGGTGCGGGCGCTGCGAGGCATATCGCAAGGAGGGCCGCCTGCTGGGTCGTGATGCCGCTCTCCCGGTAGCGCCGATCCATGGCCGCGCGGAAGTCGCTCGCGACGGCGAGCACGAGGCGGAACGCGGAGACCCTTGCGCGGGTCGTCGGAGCGGCCCCCTCGAGGTCGGCCGCGATGATGTTTGCTACGTTCGGCTGCATAGGTAATATATTGTTCATGTCGACGATGGCCGCGTCAAAGGCAAAGGTTCTCCTCCTTCCAAATACTGGATTTCTTTCGGAAACAACGCGAATGCTTGCGATCGCAAACGCGCTTCATCAGGTGGGGGCTACCGTCACGATTGCCGCCCTCGACGGGCCGTATGCGCATCTCCTTCGCGGAGGTCCCGTCCCGTTTCGTCCGCTCGCGCTTCCCCCGCAGGCCGGCGAGTCGGCGGTGTTTCATCGTCGCTTCCTCGCGGCGCTTCTTTCCGTCGGCGGGGAGGACCTACCCTTTTACGACGACACCGTTCTTGCAGCTCTCATTCGTCAAGAAATTGAGCTGTTTCAAGAGCTTGCGCCGGACGTTGTGGTTAGCGGTTTTCAGCTTTCGGCGGCGATTTCTACCCAGATTTGCCGGATCCCCCTCGCCACGTCCCATGGTGGGAGTTTCGTGCCGCCCGTCCTTGCTGCGGGGTTGTGCCCGGCCCCGGTCAATCCGATCGTGAAGGAGATGCATCGCCTCCCTCATCGCGTCCAGCGGGCCCTCGCCAATCGGGCGACTCGGTGGATGCGGGCGCCGGTCGCGTGCCTCAATCGCGCAGCGGCCGCTTTCGGTGTTGCCGGCGTTCCGAGTTTCGCCGCTCTCCTTTGTGGCGACTTGACGCTGGTAACCGATGTTCCGGAAGTTCTTGGCATCACGAAAGAAAAGGTCGAGTCCTGGAGGCCGTGGCTGTGGGGCCTACGGCCCGGGGCCTCGTTTCGGATGACGGGCCCTCTCTATGCACGGCTTGACCTCCCCCTCCCACCGCGCGTCGAGCGCTTCCTAGACGACCGTTCTTCGCCGGTCGTCTACGTGGCGCTCACCAGCAGCGACGAGCGGCTCGTGCGCCAGGTCGTTGCTGGCGTTCGTGAGGCGGGGGCACGGGTGCTTGTGGCGCAGACCATCCACGACGTCGCCGATTTGGAAGCCGACGACGTCCTCGCAGAGCCGATCCTCGCGAGCGAAAAGGTCTTCAAGCGCGTTGCCGCCGCCGTCCTGATGGGCGGGCAGGGGAGTGTGCAGACGGCCATCGCCGCCGGGATCCCCTTCGTCGGATTTCCGCTGCATGGGGAGCAAGAGCTCAACGTCGCCGTCGCCGAGCGCCTCGGGATGGCTTTGCGTCTTGCCCCGGCTTCTGCGTCGACAGCGGCCCTCCCCTATGCGGTCCGCCGGCTTTGCGTCGACCCAACCTTTCGAAATGCCGCGAAGCGTGCGAGCGCGTACTACGAGGGGGTCGACGGCGCTGCGAATGCCGCGGAAGCGATTCTCAACTACTCGCGCGGCCGGCGGAGGAGCAACCAACCTGGTTCGCCTGGTTTGCGTGCCTGAATACGCGGATCAACGTTCTCGGCGCCGGTCGGTCGGCGTAAGGCCGCGCCGGTAAAGTGTGCTCCGGGAGAC
>JAAFHJ010000370.1 GCA_013298325.1 Myxococcales bacterium
CCGCGAGGATTGCGTTCTCGTCGCGACCATGAGCTTCTGGGAAGGGGTGGACGTCCCCGGGCGGGCGCTCCGTCTGGTCATTCTCGACAAGATCCCTTTCGCTGTCCCGAGCGATCCGGTGTTTAAAGCCCGCTGCGAGAAGATCGAGGAGCAGGGGGGAAATGCATTTTCTCAGCTCTCGGTCCCGATGGCAGCGATCACGCTCAAGCAGGGGTTCGGTCGATTGATTCGCAGCGAGCGCGACACAGGAATCGTCGCGATCCTCGACCGAAGGCTCCGTGAAAAGGGCTACGGACGGACGCTCCTAGCGAGCCTGCCGCCGGCTCGACGAATCGCAACGTTCGAAGATCTTACAAGATTTTGGGCAGCTGTCGAAGGCCGCCGCGAAGCGCGCGAGAACGATCAGACGTCGGCCGTGTAGGGGAAGTGCTCGGTGGAGGGCGTCGCTTCAATTAGATTAAAATTTCCGGCATTGAAGACGATATCGCCGCCGTCGATCTCCGTCAGCACGTCGCGGAAGCGCGCGCCATAGACGATGGCGGGCGCTTCGAAGGAATGCTGGCCATGGACCGTCTGTCCCGTGGTTTCATCGGTCCCCATCACGCTGACGAGAATCTCTGCTTCGTCGGCGAGCAGGGAGTCGGGCGTCGCGCCAAAGAGCGGGCTGCTCGCATCGACGCGATGGAGAAGGTTCCACGACCGTGAGAGGGCGGCGATCCGATCCCGTACCGGGACGAGCGGCGTCAGTTCGTAGAAGGTGACCCCTTCGGCGGTCTTCCGGGTGCGCATCAAATCGAGGTGAACCCGCGCCTCTACAATTCGATTTCCTCGATCATTTCCGAGGCGTACCGAGAGCGTCGGCACCCCGTCCCAGAGGGTGACGACCGCCTGTGGCGCGAAAATGAGGCGCCCCTTCACCTGGGAAAACTTGGCGAAAATCATTCCCGTGCAGAGTGCAACCAAAACGAGGCTGTAGACCGACTCGGCGACGACGACGAGATGGGCCGCCGTAGACGAGGGGACCATCGACCCGTAGCCGATCGTCCCCATCGTCTGGACGCTAAAGAAAAAAGCTTGTAAAAAAGAGTGGTTGGGTAGTCCTTGGACGCCGCCGATGAGTGCGTATAAGGCCGCAAAGAGCGCGTTCGACGCTAGGTAAACGGCGGCGATGACCCCGACGGCGGAGCCCCACGAGAGGCCGAGAAACCGGTGATAGCCGTCGCGAAAGGGGCGAAAGGGGGCGCCAACGACTCGAATTTCATAGGTTCGTGTCGGCACGCGGCCGCGTTCCTTCCGGGCACGGAGGTAGCGGGAGAGCCGTTCGGCGGCTCGCGGTCGTCGGTGAGCTTCCATCGGAGCGCGCTCCGTACCACCGGTTTGCGCGCCACGGCATCGCTGCGGCGCACGCGCGAAGTGGCAAATTGATCTATGGTGCGCCGCGTCGCCTCCCGAGACGGTCCCGCTCCCCGTTTGGAGCCGCGGGCGTCGCCGCCGCCAGCATCGTCGCTGGCGGACGGTCCGATGGGCCGAATTTACCTGAGGAAATGCCATGAGCCAGATCGTGAATGTCATCGCACGCGAGATCCTCGACTCTCGCGGGAACCCGACCGTGGAAGTCGACGTCGAGCTCGATGGTGGCGGCTTTGGCCGCGCGGCCGTCCCGAGCGGCGCCTCGACCGGCGAGCATGAAGCGGTCGAACTTCGCGACGGCGACGCCAAGCGCTACCTCGGTAAGGGGGTGCTCAAGGCGGTCGAGAACGTGAACACGATCCTCGGTCCGTCGGTCACCGGCGAAGACGGGTTTGATCAGGTCATGGTCGACCGGGTTCTCCTTGATGCCGACGGCACCAAAAACAAGGGCAAACTCGGCGCAAATGCGCTTCTCGGCGTCTCGATGGCGGTCGCAAAGGCGGCCGCTGACGAGCTCGGCGTTCCGCTCTGGCGCTACCTCGGCGGCGCGAATGCGCGCGTCCTCCCGACGCCGTTGATGAACATCCTCAACGGCGGGACGCACGCCGATAATGGTCTTGAATTCCAAGAATTCATGATTGTTCCCGCCGGCGCACCGACCTTTCCGGAAGCGCTCCGTGCCGGCGCAGAAGTCTTTCACGCGCTCAAGAAGGAGCTCGCTTCGAAGGGGCTCACGACGGCGGTCGGCGATGAAGGGGGCTTCGCTCCGCGGCTCGGGACGAACGCAGACGCGCTCGCCGCGGTGACTGCCGCGATTGAAAAGGCAGGCTACAAGCCGGGGAAAGACATCTTCCTCGCCCTCGATTGCGCAGCGAGCGAGTTTTACGACAAGAAATCCGGGAGCTACACCTACGACAAGAAGCAGATCTCGCCGGACGAGCTGCTTGCCGCGTACACGAAGCTCGCCAGCGACTTTCCGATCGTCTCCATCGAAGATGCCTTTGCCGAAGACGATTGGGATTCTTGGAAAAAGATGACCGATCAGTTGGGCAAGAAGATCCAGCTCGTCGGCGATGATCTCTTCGTGACGAATACCGAGCGCCTCGCGCGCGGCATCGACGGCGGCTTCGCAAATGCGATCCTCGTGAAGGTCAATCAGATCGGGACGCTGACCGAAACCCTCGAGTCGATCCGGATGGCGAAAGATGCCGGCTACGGCGTGATCATCAGTCATCGTTCTGGCGAAACCGAAGACGCCTTTATTGCCGATCTCGCGGTCGCGACGAACGCGGGCCAGATCAAGACCGGCAGCTTGTCGCGCTCCGACCGCGTCGCCAAGTACAACCAGCTCCTCCGCATCGGCTACGAACTTGGCGACGGTGCCGTTTACGCAGGGAAAAAACTGCTTCGGAAGTGAGCCGACCTGCGCGCTTTGTCGCGCGCCGGAGCGACGCGATTTGCCCGAATTGGCGAATCGCGTCGTTCCCTTTTTGTGCCGAATTGGGGATAGTTCCCGACCGCCATGCCCCTCGACCGCACGCTTCTCTCCCACCTGCTTCGCGAAGGGGCGACCGATCTTGCCCTCGTCGGTGGACGTCTCCCAAGTGTACGTATTTCTGGGAAATTTGAAGCGATTGATTCCGTCGCACCGACGTCGGATGAGTTGCTCACCTTCCTCTTCGCCGTCGGCGGCAGTCGCTACCTCGAGGACCTCGGGCCTCGACCGGTCAGTTGGCGAAATCGCTCGGAGGGGGTCGGCTCTTTGCTGTTTTCCGCGCTCTCCAACAACGATGTCGTTCAGGCAAAGGTGGTGCTGGAGCAGCGGGATCCGAAGGGCGTGGCGCCGAGCGCGTTCAAGGCGGATGCGGGTGCAAGAGAGGCGCCGAAGCCGGCCGCA
This sequence comes from Myxococcales bacterium, assembly GCA_013298325.1. Classification (GTDB taxonomy): domain Bacteria; phylum Myxococcota_A; class Polyangia; order Polyangiales; family Polyangiaceae; genus JAAFHJ01. The sequence goes on from JAAFHJ010000370.1 coordinate 3,308, forward strand.
AATCCCCAAAGCGTTGTGATTTCTGAGGGGTCGGGCATCCGCACCGAGATGCCGACGACGCAGCTGAAGAAGGCGGCCGCACCGGTTGCACCAGCGGGGAGGCCCTCGGCCCAAGACCTGCCGAAGGTCGAGCTGCCGCCCGTCGACCTTCCGCCCCTTCAGCTCGCCGACGACCCGCGCAGGCAGGACCTGATCGCGACGCAACCATCGAGAAAAGTAGAACATTTCCTTCCGCCGGAGGAGAACGCGCCCCCCTCGTCGGACGGCGAGCCTTCGTCGGCGACCAACCCGTTCGGACACTCGATGGCGATGGCGCCCGTCCAGACGTTCGTCGCCCAATTCGCGGCGAATTTCGCCGCAGAGACGGCGGAAAAGGCGAAGTCGCTGCCGCCGCCGCCCCCTGCCGCGACGGCCTCACCGTCGCTCCCGTCGCCGGGAAGTTCGTTGGCGGGACGCGCCCCCGAGGCGCCGAAAGAGAACCCTGGTACGCGCCCTTCGGTACGTGCGGTACCGATCGCAGCGGTCGTAGCCGGCGTCGCGCCACCGGCCCCTGCGCCATTTGTTCCGGCGCCGGCGCCGCCGATGCCGGACGTCTTCGGCGCGATGCTCACCGGCCTTCGTCGCCGTCGAGCAAGTGACCTCCATGTTGTCGCCGGCCGGCCGGCTCTTTTTCGGGTCGCCGGTCAATTGATGCCTGAGGGGCCGGTCCTCGATGCGAAGCTCGTTTCGCAGATTGTCCAGGCGATCGTCCCGATGGCCCGAAAGCAGTCGCTCGAAGAGTTGGGGGCGACCGACTTTGCCTATGAGTCGCCCGCCCACGGGCGCTTCCGCGTGAACGCGTCTCGGCAGCGCACGGGATACAAGCTGTGCATGCGTGCAATTCCGACGGAAGTCCCAACGCTTACGTCGCTCGGTTTGCCGCAGGGGCTCGCCGCCGCCATCGGTCACCACCAAGGGCTTGTGCTCGTCACCGGACCGTCCGGCCACGGGAAGACGACCACCCTCGCTGCACTGCTCGACCTCGTCAATGCACGGAGCCCCCAGCACGTCATTACGGTGGAAGACCCCGTTGAGTTCGTTCATCCGCGCAAGCAGGCGGTGCTCTCTCAACGGGAAGTTGGCAGCCACACCAAGACCTTTCAATCTGCCTTGAAGGGGTCGTTGCGCGAAGACCCCGACGTCATTGTCGTCGGCGAGCTGCGCGACGTCGAAACGGTGAAAATGGCGCTTTCCGCGTCGGAGACGGGGCACCTTGTCCTCGCCACGATGAACGCCCCGAGCGCCGCAAAGACCATCGATCGCTTGATCGACATGTTCCCCCCGGCCGATCAGGCCCAGGCCCGCGTGACGCTCGCAGCGGCGCTCCGCATGGTCGCCTGCCAGCGCCTTGTCCCGAGCGCCGATGGGCACGGGCTCCACGTCGCCTGCGAGATGCTCCCGGGAAGCATCGCGCTCTTCTCCCTCATTCGCGACGGCCGCACCTTCCAGATTCCCAGTTTGATGCAGCGGGGAAAAGCCCTCGGAATCGTTCGCCTCGACGAGTCGCTTGCGGAACTCGTGTTCCGAGGAAAGGTCTCCATCGAGGAGGCAAAAGCCTTCGCTGAGAGCGCGACCGACCTCGAAAACTTCCTGAACGTCCTGCGAAAAGGCTGATTGAGCCATGCCGAAAATTGATGTCTGGTTCGACGCACTCCTGGCAAAGGGCGGCAGCGATCTCCACCTCTCCCCCGGGTATCCGCCGCTCCTGCGCGACAAGGGGGTTCTCGTCCCACTGAACGACCGCAACGTCTCCGCCGACGAACTCCGCGGTATTCTTTACGAGCTCTTGACGCCCGAGCAGCGCCGAAAGATCGACGAGGATTGGGACCTCGATTTCGCCTGGGAACATGGAACGGTCGCCCGCTTTCGCGCGAATTACTTGCAGAAAACGACGGGGCTTGGCGCGGTCTTCCGCGTCATTCCGAGCAAGATCAAGACGCTCGAAGACCTGGGGACGCCGAAAGTCCTGAAGACGCTTGCCGACAAGCGCGCCGGACTTGTTCTTGTCACCGGCCCGACCGGCT
>JAAFHJ010000371.1 GCA_013298325.1 Myxococcales bacterium
AAGTGATTGAACGTGTTCCTTAAAATCGAGCTGTCAGCCGGATCCATCCATCCACGGTGATTCCCAAACGAGCCCAAGTGATTGAACGTGTTCCTTAAAATCGAGCTGTCAGCCGGATCCATCCAGATCTGCCCGAGGGGCGTTACGCTCGCGGTTCCCCTTGCCGCGCAACCGTCTTGGGCCCTAGGGCATCTGCCGCAAACCATGAAATCCGCCATCCTGAGCATTGGGACCGAGCTGACCCGCGGCGAGCTCGTGAACGGAAACGCCGCGTGGCTCTCGGAACGGCTGACACAGGCCGGGTTCACGGTCACCGAGCACCTCGTCGTCGACGACGATGAGGCGCGCATCATCGACGCCCTCGCCCGCCTCGGCGCGTCGGTCTCCGTCGTCGTCTGCACCGGGGGGCTCGGTCCGACGACCGACGACCTCACCACCGAGACGGTCGCCCGCTACCTCGGCGTCCCGATGCGCCGCGATGCCGCCTCCCTCGCCGCCATCGAAGCGCGCTTCGCCCGATTTGGCCGCGTGATGAGCCCGAGCAACGCGAAACAGGCCGATTTCCCGGAAGCGGCGACCGTCCTCCCGAACCCGGTCGGCACCGCCCCCGGCTTCTCGGTGAACCTCGCAAAGGCCAGCGCCTCCCCCGAGTGCCGCGCCTTCTTCCTCCCCGGCGTCCCCCGGGAAATGCAGCATTTGTTTCAGGAAGAGGTCCTCCCGCGGATCGCCGATCTCGCGACGCACACCTCCCACCAGATCCGCTTCCGGACGTTCGGTCTCCCTGAGAGCGTCGTCGGCGAAAAGCTCGCCGGCGTCGAGGCGGCCTTCCCCGGCGTGATCCTCGGCTACCGGGCCCACTTCCCCGAAATTGAAGTAAAAGTCCTGGCGACCGCCACCGATGCTGAAGCCGCTGCCACCCTCGCCGAGCAGGCCGCCGCCGTCGTCGCCGAGCGCCTTGGAGACGTAATCTACACGCGGGGGACCTCCTCGATCGGCCGCGTCGTCGTGGATGCACTGACCGCCCGCAAGAAGACGCTCGCCCTCGCCGAGTCGTGTACCGGGGGCCTCGTGAGCAGCCTGATCACTCGGGAACATGGCGCAAGCGCTGCATTTTTGTTCGGCGCCGTCACCTATGCCAACGAAGCCAAGCAGGCGGTCCTCGGCGTCCCCGCGGCGACGATCACCGCCCACGGAGCCGTCTCCCCGGAGACCGCCGCCGCCATGGCCGAAGGGGCGCGGAAGGTCTCTGGGGCCGATTATGCGGTCGCCATCACCGGCGTCGCCGGGCCCGACGGCGGCAGCGACGAAAAGCCGGTCGGTACCGTGCATTTCGCCATCGCGAGCGCGGAAGGGACGCGCACCGAGCACCGCCTCTTCCGCTGGCCAAACCGGGACATGATCCAGACGATCGCCGCCTACACGGCCCTCGACTTCGTCCGCCGCGCAGTGCGGTAACCGTCGGGATCTTCTAGCGCTTCGCCGGTTTCGGTGTGGCGCCAGCGAGTTCGTCGAACCAGCGCTTGGCAAGGGCGCAGTCGCCGGCGGACGTCCAGCTCGCTCCAGGGACCGCTGGGCCGGCGAGCAGGTAGAAATGCCCGTTGGCGTGGCCGATGGCGAGGGGCCCCTTCGTGGTGCGCTCCACACAGCGGAATGAATTCGAGCCTTTACCCGCAGCGGTACCCCGCCGTGCGAGCGCCGGGGCGAGGGCGGTGAAGGCTTCGGCGGCCCCCTTTGGGCGGTCGGCGTCGAAGGCGACGTCGTAGGCGGTCGCGACTGCCGGCTTTCCGTTGGGCGTCGACGACGGGATCTCCAGAAAGCTGCTCGCGCCGCCCCCCCAGCCGACGAAGAGCTGACGGGCCTTTGTGCGGGTGCTGTCATCCAGGGGGGTCGACGGCGACGGCGCACCAAGCCACCCCTGAGCGAGCAGACCGAGGCCGAGTTCCCCGATTTGATCGCCCGCAACCCGCTTTGCAGCCGGCCCGAGGGCGGCGAAGGTCGGCGCGGGGACGTTCAGCGCCGGCTCATGGGCCAGGTACTTGGAAACATGAAGGATCTGCTCGGTCGTCGCCGGCGGATTGCTCCACGCGGCGTCGACAGCGGCCCAGCCGGCCTTCGGATCTTTCCCTTCGCCAGCGGCACGCCGCAGGCCATTTACAAAGAGGAGACCGTGGAGGTAGGGCGCGACGAGACCGACGCGCAACAAAGGCGGAATATCGGTCTTTCCGGTCGCCCCGAGCGACGACGACATCATCGAGATCGTCTGCTCATCGGGGACGTCGGTCGCGAGCATGCCGCGCTCGGTGAACATCGCGTCGAACATCGCGCTCGTCGCGTCCCCTTCGGCGAGCGCGCTCGTCGCCTCCGCGTGGTCGCTCGCCCCTTCCCCATACTTCATGCGGTCTTTGAGGCCGAAGTGCTGGTCCTGGAGGGCGTGGACGATCTCGTGATTGAGGGTCGCGCTCGCGAGCTCCCCTTTCAGGTCGTCGGCGACGTACATCGTCCCGTCTTCCGGCGAATAAAATCCAGCGAGTTCCTCTTCCAGCAGGGCGAACGTCGTCGCCAAATAGTCGGTCTGCTCGGGGACCAGATCGGCGAGGATCAGGTCTTGCCCTTCGCGAACAATCGCCTCCTTCGGGATCTCGGTGGCGACGTGGGCGCGCACTTTGGCGAGCATCGCCTCGCGGGTAAGGACGACGCCGGGGACCTCCTTCTTCGACGCGAGCGCACGTACCCGCGACATCCGTTTTTGGGCCTTCGCGATGCGCGGATCCGAGGGGGCTGGCGGAGCGGTTGCCGGGGCGCTGGCCGATCCGGTCGCCACGGCGACGGCGGCCGACGGAGTGGCCAGATCGGGCGCCGGTTTGGATGCGCCAGCACAAGCTGATAGCTGGAAAATGACCAAAAAAAGCGGGAAACTACGCCGGCTCATCGCTTCGCCTCCGCGAGGCCACGGAGCTGCTCGATGCGGCTCCGGTAGTGGTCGGCTTGACCGCTTGGGGGGGCGCCGGAAAAGACCGCGTTTCCAGCGACGAACACCCGAGCCCCCGCTTCGGCGGCGGCGCCGATCGTCTCCGGGGCGATGCCGCCGTCGATTTCGAGGTCGATCTGCACGCCGTGGGCAGCCGCCATTTCGCGAATCTTTCGGACCTTCGGGAGCACACTCCCGAGGAAGCTCTGGCCGCCGAAACCGGGATTGACGCTCATCACAAGGACGAGATCGAGATCCTGCATCACGTACTCAAGCACGTGCTCGGGCGTGTGCGGATTGAGGGAGACGCCGGCCCGTTTTCCGCGGGCACGAATCGCCTGGAGGACCCGCGAAAGATGCGTGCAGGCCTCCGCGTGGACGGTGATGATGTCGGCGCCGGCATCGGCGTAGGCGTCGATCCAGCGGTCGGGCTCGACGATCATCAAATGCACATCCAGCGGCAATTTGGTGACCTTCCGGAGCGCTTTTACGACCGGGGGGCCGAAGGTCAGGTTCGGGACAAAGCGCCCGTCCATCACGTCGACATGGATCCAATCGGCGCCGGCCGCTTCCAGGGCCGCCACCTCCTCGCCGAGGCGGGCAAAATCGGCGCTAAGAATCGACGGGGCCAGACGCATCGTGTCGCGATCCATGAGCGGGCTCTAGCACTTTCCATTGCGGATTCTGCGCCCTTCGGCGACGCTCCAAGGATGGAAACCCGGCCGATGCGGAAGAGCGATTTCGACCATGTCGTCGAAGTGATCGACCACTGGTGGGGCGGCCCCGGCGGCACGCTCGCCCACCCGATGTTCTTCTACGAACTCGGCGAGCTGGCGACGGTCGCCGAGGAGGACGGCCGCATCGTCGGCTTCCTCTTCGGGTTCATCTCCACGACGACCGGGGTCGACAAGACCGGCTACGTTCATCTTGTCGGGATCCATCCCGATTTCCGTCGTCGTGCCGTCGGCCGCTTGCTCTACGAACAATTCCTCGCACGCTGCACCGAGCAGGGCTGCCGGCGCCTCAAGGCGATCGCCACGATCGGCAACGACGCCGCCATTCGCTTCCACGAAGGGCTCGGCTTTGTCGCCCACGAAACCGAAGACTACGCGGGCCCGAGCCGCAAACGCATCGTTTTCCTAAAGGAACTCACCCCATGACCGAACCGCGTGCCAGCGACTCTCGCCTCAAGACGGCCCCCCGTCCGGTCACCGCCGATCGCCTCCGCGACGTCGGTCTCTTTGGCGCCCTCCCGGACGAAACCCTCGATTTCCTTCTCGGACGCGGCGCTGTCGTGCCGATGACTGTTGGCGACGTCGTGTTCAAAGAGGGGGACAACGCCCGCGAGCTCTTCGTCCTCCTCGATGGCGAGCTTGAGGTCCTCAAGCGCTCGCGCACCGGTCGCGAGACGCGCGTCGCCATGCTCGGCCCCGGCGATTCTTTTGGCGAAATGTCGCTGATCGACCTCCAGCCCCGCAGCGCCACCATCCGCGCCCTCGCGTCGGCGCGCCTCTTCCGCCTCGGCGCCGAAGACCTCGACGCCCTCTACCGCTTCGACCTCCGCTCCTACGCGATCTTCGTCTTGAACATCGCCCGAGACATGTCCCGACGCCTCCGCGTGACCGACGGGCTCCTCGCGACGATGACCGCGAATTTGATGGAAGACTACGTCGACAACAAGGCGGGCGGCGGCCGCACCTAGCCGAAACGCCGCAGCGAAAAACCAAACGCCCCGAGGATCGCGAGAACGGCGATCGGCGGGGCGTTTCTGCGTCGGGAGCGCGCGGTGTGGGTCAGTCGCGGACGCTGGCGTCGCTCGGAGTGGCGTCGGTCGCGGCGTCGCTGGCACCGTCCACCGACCCATCAGAGCCGCCATCGCTGGCGCCGTCGGGCGTCTCGACGGAGCCATCGTTGTCAAACGTGTTGCCGCCGTCGGGGGCGCTGGCTGCGGCATCGACGCTATCGTTCGGGCCTGCGTCGCTGGCGCCGGTCGCTGCGTCTTGACCGCGACCGCCGGCGTCTACCTCGGCGGTTGTGTCGTTTTCCGGCGGAAAAGGTTGCGGATTCAGGGAGCAAGCGATCGCTGGCGCAAAGAGAAGCGCAAGCACCACGAGGAAGTTTCGCGAAGCGACGGCGGACGGGCCTGGGTGAAGGTGTTCGGTCGGTTTCATCGGTCGGCGCCTCCGTCGTTGCAGCCTGCGTCGCCGGCGTCGGTGGCACAGGTGCCATCGGAGAGCGTCGGAGGCCCGTTCCCCTCTTCTGGTGGGAACGGCTGCGGGTTGAGCGAACATGCAACCCCGACCGCAGCAGCCAGGATGGCCATCAGGAGGGCGAGGTGGAAGGTTCGGCTCATCGGTAATCGGTAAGCAGGGAGAGTGCCAGAAAGCAGAGGG
>JAAFHJ010000372.1 GCA_013298325.1 Myxococcales bacterium
GCTCCCCGAGGACGTGGCCCTCCAGCAGCTCCGACGTACCTTCCCCATCGACGACCGCATTATCCAGGCAGAGGGGCGTGTGCTTCGAGGGGCGAGCGGCCTCGTTGAATCGATTCTGTTCACGATTTCTGACGTGACCGATCTCGAGCGGGCAAAGCGAGACAATGCGCGCCACCGGACGTTGGTCTCGGTCCTTCGCCAGCGCGATGCGTTCCTCCTTTTCCTCGGAGAGACGCGCGAACAGCTCGCCGCCGCCCGCGATTCCGATCACGAAGTGCAGCTCCACCGTCGTCGTATCGTGCACACGATCAAGGGAAATTGTGCCTCTTACGGGATCGACTCCGTCATCGATGTGATCCATGAGATCGAAGACGCGTTGACGATTTCTGACGACGATATCGATGCCATTGAAGCGGAAATTCGTCGCTTCCTTGAGCTCAATCACTCGGTCCTTGGGATCGAATATTCCCAGGATCAAGAAGAGTTCTTCGAAATTTCCGCGGAACGCATGGATCAGCTACGCGCCGCCATTGCGGAGGCACCGGCGGCCGCCGCTGCGTTCCGTCAGTGGCGAGCACGTCTCCGCCAGAAGCCGGCCGCTCACCTGCTTGGGCCGCTCCCCCAGGTCGCCGAGCGCTTGGCGCAAAGACTTGGAAAACTTGTTCAATTTCGGATTCTTGGCGAACAGACCTACGTCGATTCCGAGCTGAAGACGATTTTTCAATCGGTCGCTCATCTTGTACGAAATGCGATCGATCATGGAATCGAGCGCCCCGAGGACCGCGGCGCGAAGGACCCCCGCGGTCGCGTCGAGGTCCACGTGGAAGAACTTGCCGATTCCCTCCGGATTGTCGTCGTCGACGATGGAGCCGGTATCGATTTTGCCGAGCTTCGTGCACGGAGTGGAGCCTCTTCCACGGCAGTTTCCGACGGCGAACTCCTCTTTGTAGACGGACTTTCGACGGTCAGTCAGGCGACGCGCACTTCGGGGCGAGGCGTGGGAATGAGCGCCGTTCGGGCGGCGCTTCAAGCGGTGGGTGGATCGATTTCCGTAGAGAGTTCGCGCGGTCTCGGGACGACGATCGCTCTGTTGTTGCCACGAAGGACGGGGACATGACTCCGGAATCTTTGCCCATTCTCGATGCGCTCATGATCGAGGTGACGATTGACCTCTTTGCTGGCTATGGCGTCGAGGTGCACTACCTCGGGTGCGGAGCGTCCGATCCCCCGGAAGACGTGACCGTCGCTGGCGTCATCGATTTTTTCGGCGACGACTTCCGCGGCACCCTCCTCGTCGCCGCCACAGCCAGTTTTTTTGCGCGAACATCGTACCTTCCGCCACCGACCCCCCACGCGACGGTCCTCGACTGGGCCGGCGAACTCGCAAATCAGCTCCTTGGGCGTCTGAAAAATCGTCTCTACGGGCGCGGGATTACGATGGAAGTGAGCACGCCCAAGAGCCTGAGCGGCGCACCGCTCAGCACCCCAAAAGCGAACTCTACGCGCGCGTACATTTTTCGAGATAGCGAACAGCAAATTTGGGTACGACTCGACGTCCTCACCTCGGACGGCGTCGATCTCGCTCACCCTCGGAGCGACGGCGGTGAGGCGGTCCACGAGGGAGATTTGGTGCTTTTCTAGGGGGATAGGGGAATGAGCCAGCATATTTTGATCGTGGACGACTCGGCGACGGTCCGCGCCCAGCTCTCGACGGTGCTGCTCGGCGCCGGCTTCCTCGTGATGGAGGCGGCCGACGGCGTCGAGGCGCTGGAGCGCATTCGCCGATCCGGCGTCTCGCCGGGCGGGGACAACGTTCTCCGATCCGGCGTCTCGCCGGGCGGAGACAATGTTCTCCGATCCGGCGTCTCGCCGGGCGGAGACAATGATGCGTCTCCGCCGGTTTCGCTCGTGATTCTCGATGTAAATATGCCTCGAAAAAACGGCATTGAAGTCCTCGAGAGCCTTCACGCAGACCCTCAGAATTCCTCGATTCCGGTGCTCGTACTGACGACCGAGGGGCAGCCAGAGTGGATCGCCCGCGCGCGCGAGCTCGGCGCGAAGGGGTGGATGGTGAAGCCGTTCCGCCCCGAGCAGCTCCTCGCCGCCGCCCGGAAGCTGGCGCGCCCCTGAGACCTACATCCACCTACTAGAAACTTGGCCGTCGGCGCCGCCGGGCGCGATCCTCGACGGCATGCGCGTACCGACCTCTCTCTTCGCGTCGCTGCTCCTCCTCGCTGCCGCCGGGCCGGCCTCCGCCGCGCCTGGGGCTGCTCCCGTGCCCGCGGTGCCCGCCGTTTCCTCACCGCCTGCGGCGGTTCCGGTTCCGACTCCAGCTGCAGCAAACCGTGGAAGTTCCTTGGAGAATGCGGTGGCTCGTAGCCCTGAGGCCAACGAGCCGTTCCCGGCGCGCGTTGCCGAGAAGGTCCGCAAGAGCGTCGTGCAGATCGATGTCGTCTCGCGGGACGAGGTCGCCCCGGCCCGCGGCGAAAAGGGGAAGACCGTCTTCTCGCGCAGCACCGGCTCTGGCGTCGTCCTCCGCGCCGATGGGCTCATCCTCACCAACGATCATGTCCTCGACGGCGCCCTCCGCGTGTTCGTCAAGACGGCCGACGGCCGCTCGTTGCCGGCCGAGCTCGTCGGCCGCGATCCGCTCGCCGACCTCGCCCTCCTCCGCGTCGCCGCGAAGGACCTCGAACCGGCGACCTTCGGCGACGCCGAGAGCGCCCGCGTCGGTCAGAGCGTCTTCGCCGTCGGCTCCCCCTTCGGCCTCGGCATGACGGTGACCGCCGGAATTCTCTCGGCAAAAGGGCGGGCCGGCCTCGGCGACGATCCGCTCGTCGACTACCTGCAGACCGACGCGAGCATCAATCCCGGCAACTCGGGCGGCCCCCTCTGCGACAATCAGGGGAAAGTCCTCGCGATCAATACGATGATCGTCGGTCGTGGCCAGGGGATCGGTTTTGCGGTCCCCGCCGAGGTCGCGAAGAAGATCGCCGAGAAGCTCGAGAAGCACGGCCACGTCGACCGCCCCTTCCTCGGCCTCTCCCACCAGGACCTCACCCCTGAGCTCGCGCGCGCCTTCCATACCGACCCGAAGGTCGGCGTGCTCGTGAGCCGCGTCGACGCGAAAACCCCCGCAGCTCTTGCCAATTTGGAAGCGGGTGACCTGCTCCTGAAGGTCGACGGCGTCGCCGTCCACGACAGCCGCGAGCTCTCCCGCGTGGTTGCCCGGCACGAGCCTGGCGAGAAGCTCGTCCTCGAGGTCGTCCGCGACGGCAAGCACTACCAGAGCCCGCTTACCCTCGGTACGCGCCCCGGCGGCGTCCCCGCGAAGCTTCCGATGCAACTCGCCGCGACGAACCCGGAGAACTTCGGTTTGAAGCTCGCCGAAGAGCGCCATAAGAAGGCCACGGGGACCGGCGAAGTTTCCGAGGTGCGCGTCGCCGCCGTCGACCCCGGTTCCCCCGCCGATCGCGCCGGGATCCGCGCCGGCGACCGGGTGCTCTCCGTCGACGGGACGCCGGTTTCCCACACGAAAACGGTCCTCGCCGCTTCGTCGAAGAAGACGGTGCTCCTCCGCCTCGAGCGCCTCTCCGCCGGCGATCCCGGCGCGGCGACCGCCTATTTCGCGGCGCTGGAGCGCTGATCAGGCGCTCGGGTCAGGCGAGCGTGTCTTCCCGGAGCGGCGTTTCGAAGGTCTCGCCGCTCGCGACCGTCGCGTAGAGGACCCCTTCATTCCGAAGGAGCTGGAGCGTGATTTGCCGCTCGACGTGCCCTTCGAGGGCGTCGAGGAAGGCGGGGGCGATCGTCGTGACGGCGATCGTCGACGCTTTGTGGATCGACGCCGCCTCCGCGCGCAGCGATGCGAGCTCGGAATGGGTGAAAATTCTCACCGCTTTCGCCGACTTGGCCGCCTTGTGGAGGCGGGGGGCCGCCGGCGAACCGACGTCGATCCAGACGCGCAGCTGGGGCGAGGCGCCGGTCGGATCGTGGATGGCGACCGGCGGCTCGTCGGAGTCGTGGAGGCCCGCTTTGCTGAAGGCGATCCCCTCCTCGTAGGCGAGCGCATACGCGAGGATCCGCGTCAGCATGAACCGAAGCGTCTCCGACGGGTGGCGGGCGACGCGGAAATCGAGCGCTTCGTAGACGCCGCGATCGACGTCGGACAGGTCGATGCGTACGCGATGAATCGTCGCCGGAGGTGCCATGGGACGCGCTTACCGGGTTCCGGCGACGATCGACGGAGAAACGCCCCGTCGCCGGACCGACCGGCTCACGGGCGCAGGCGTACGTTGAAGTTGTAGGGCTTTCCGGCGTTGGTCGTCCCCGACGCATAGACGTTTGTGAGGATGACAGCGGTGCCATTGGCCGGGATCGTGACGGCGTTGGCTCCGATCAAGCCGGACCAGCTCACCGTGCAGGGGCTCGACGAACAAATGTCGTTTGCGGTCCCCGTGCAGGCGGCGATGGCGGCTGCCGTCTGCGGTCGGTCTTGGGCGCCGACGTAGGCCGATGTCACGGTGTCGATGGAGCTCCCGCCGGCCGGCGTCGAGGCCCAGGTCTCGATAGTGACGGGGGCCGCGGTCGGATTCTTGAGAAGAACCGCATGGTAAGGCGTCGAACTGCTCGTGGTCGTCGGGCAGGCACTGGCGACGACGCGCGGGGCGAGGTGGGCCGCGTCGCTCAGGGTGAACTTCTGGGTCGTCGTCACACCGGCCCCCGGGACGTTGAGGCTGTCGATCGGCTGGATGGCGCACGGCTCCGGCAGCGTGAGCTGGCAGGTGGCGCTGCAGGTCTGCTTGCGGGTCTCTTCCGGGGTCGCGCAGACGCCGGTCACGTAGGTGACTTCGCCGGGCGGGCAGCCGTTGGCGAGTTCGTTGTCGCAGGTGCCGGCGATGAACTTGCACGAAACGGCATCGCACTCTTCGACGGTCGTGCCACAGATCCCGCAGCTTGCGGCGCGGGCGGCGTTCGGCAGGCATCGATCGGCGGCGGCGCTCTCCCCGAGGCAGGGGCCGTAGGCGCCGACCTTGCCGTTTTCGCAGAAGGCCTTCTGGGTCCCGCAGTAGCCGCAGCGCCGCGGGTCGAGCGCGGCGTTGTTCGGTGTGCCGGCCGGGCAGGGGTCCCCCTCTTTGAGGGCGGTCGGGTCGAAGAGCTCGCCGGGGCGGTTCGGGCCGGCGTCGGGGCCGGTATCTGGCCTTCCGGCGTCGGCCGGGCCCGCTTCGGGGGGCGCCGTCTCGGGGCCGCTGTCTTTCGGGACGGTGACGTCGCTCCCGGTGTCCTTCACGCCGGTGTCGGCGGGGCCGCTGTCTTTGGTGGCGCCGGTGTCGGCGGCGCCGGAATCGACGACCTCG
>JAAFHJ010000373.1 GCA_013298325.1 Myxococcales bacterium
CTGCCGGGAATTTTCCCATCGGCGGGCGCGGCGGTGAGGGGGCGCGCGGTGCTCCACGGGTAGCGGAAGGGGCCGAGCTCGCAGCCGTCGCGGTCGCAAGCGACGGCGCTCGGGCCGGTTGCACGATGGAGGGGGATCGTACCGGTCCAGGCAATTGCGGGAGAGTCTTCGCGGAGGTGGCCGATCACCAGCACCTCGGCGCCGTCGATGGAGCGGTGCACGGCGATCTCGCGCCCGGCCATTCCAACGTCGGTGGGGGGGACGTTCGGGAGCAGCGGTGTCGTCGTGCTCGGGGAGGTGGCCGTGAGCGGTCCGCGTTCGAGGTCGAGGTCGCGTTCGACCGCCAGCATCTGTGGGATCTGCTTGCGGAACGCTCGCGTGAAGAGCGTTCCGTCGGCGTTCACGGCGAGAACATCGCCATCAGGGGTCCAAAATACCTGCGCAATCTCAGCGTTGCCGCGTGCGACGCGCACGTTTTTGTTTTGGGAAGTGACGATGAACGGCTCGGTCCCGTCGCCCGGAAAGGCGCCCAGCAAACCCGCCTTCGGGTACGTGTACGTCTGCCAGCGCCCCTTTTTTGCCTCGAAAACGCAGACGGCCGCTTGCAGGTCCTGCACCTTTCCCTCGCCGTCGGGGTCGCAGGCCCCGGCGAGCACCGGGCTGCCCGGGAACGGTGCGCGCTGGTCGCTCGCGAATTTCTGCTCCATCGTCACCTTGCCGCTTGCCGTCACCCGGATCGATTGCCGGAGGGGCTCTTTTCCGACAGCGCACAAGAGGTGGGCCGTCGGGCCGTGGTCGCTCAGCAGCGCGCAGTCGTAGAGGTTGGTGCCGACGGGAACCCCGCGCTCGGACAGGGGGCGCCCGACGTCGCCGCCGGCCGCGACAAGGTAGGGGCGTTGCACGGCGTCGACAGTCCCGTCGATGCAACCTGCGCAGGCGCGCTCGTCGATGCGGAGCCGCGAGCCGTCGTCAAAGCGGTGGATCACCACGCGGTTCGTCTCTCGAGGCATTCCCGGGAGTGCAGCGTCGTGGGCGGCCGCCGGGCGGTCGTGGGTGGCGAGGGCGACGCCGACCGGGTCGCGTTCGTTATCGGGGACCGGCTTTAGGGCAAGTTGTCCATTTTCTAGAACAAACTCCGACGGACGGAACGCGCCGCCGTCGGTCGGGACCAGGTAGGACTTGGTCACTTCCGGCTTCCCGAAGGTGAGCGTCACGAGTCGGATCCCGGTCGTTGCGGCGGGGATCGGCGAGGGGATCTCGCGCCCGCGCTCGAAGACACGGAGTTCGCCCCCGGCGATTCCCGCGGCGACGATGGCGAAGCGCCCGACGGTCACCGCTTTCCCGTCGGCGACCCGCTCCGCCGGCGCGAGCGCGCTCGGCGCGTACCAGAGATGTCCGGTCGGCGAAGCCCCCCAGAACCAGAAGCCGTCGGCGACGCTCCCGCGAACTCGCGTAATTTCCTCGGGAAAGTCGGGGCCGAAGGTCACCTTCGCACCGACGAGCGTCCACCGCGCCGTCCCCGAGGCGACAAGGCTCCCGCCGCTCTCCAGCGGTACAGCGACCGACCCATCGCCCCCCTCGGGCAGCCGCACCACCGGGGTTGAAGCGGTCCCCGCATCCTCGGTGCTATTTGGCGCCCCCTTCCGGCAGCCCAACAACACCATTGCCAACAGCCCCCATCTCTTCGCGATTCGCATCGGGCGAACATCCAAGAATCGCCGCCAGAAGGCAACTAGCGGCGTTGCGGGAGTGTGTCGGAACCTTCGCGCGAAGGACCTTCGGAACCTCCTCGGCGCTCGTTTGAGGGGCGGGGAGGCTGGGAAGGTCCGAATTGGGAGAATTTGGCTCGATCGTTCCTTCGGACGGAACGAACTCGATGCCGGAATGCGACTTCGTTCCGTCAGAAGTTACGAAAAGCGAGAATTTGGCTCGATCGTTCCTCTGGAAGGAACGATCTTGCTAAAAACTCCCAAATCGTTCCTTCCGACGGAACATTCGCTCGATCGACGGTCGGCAGCGGTCGGCTACCCCTTCGGAGCTTCGAAGTTCACCATCCAGAGCGTCCCGAACCGGTCTTCGAGCATGCCGAAGCGGGCGCCCCAAAACTGTTCGCCGAGCGGCATCAAGATCTTGGCGCCTTCGCCGAGCCCCGCCCAGACGCGGTCCTGCTCGGCCGCGTCGACGAAATTCAAGGACAGCGTGACGTTCGTCCCGCGGACGTAGGGCTGGCCGGGCGGGCAGTCGGAGGCCATCAACGTCAGCGCCGGCGCCTTGATGGTGATGTGCATGAGCCAGGACTTATGGGCGTCGTCGCAGGGCATCGGACTGTCGCCGAAGGTCATCCGCATGACGGTTTCGGCGCCGAGGGTGCGTGCGTAGAAGGACATCGCCTCGTCGCAAAGGCCGTCGGGGAAGTTCAGGTAGGGGACGATCGTGGTGTTCATCGGGGCGGCGACGTTACGGTTCCGGCGGCGCGCGGCCAAGAATCTGGCGCAGCGGATGGGCTGCCTTCTTGATGGGCCCGCCTCGTCCGCTACTTTTGCGCCGAGCGGCGAGTCGGGGCGGGTACACTCAATGCCATGAAGTCGCTCACGCCCCTCGCGCTTGTGGTTGCCTCGTCCATTTCCGCCTTTGCCTGCAGCGGCGGTTCTGCTGCAATTCTACCGGTCGGCGACGGAGGCGTCCTGCCGGATGGCGGCTCGACGAGTGGCGACGGCGGTGGGCCCGGCGACGGCGGAACCGGTCCTGGCACCGACGGATCGACCCCCGTCGACACTGGCAACGGGCTCCTCCCGGCCAACGCCGGCTGGAAAACGTCCAGCGAGTGGTACCGATCGATTGAGAATGCGCCGGTCGCTGAGCACTCGGCGGCGATGATTGGAGGGATCCCTCAGTGGGGGAAGACGGGCGTTTTTCAGATCGATTTTAGCTTCATCGTTCTCGATGGCGCCGGCGCGCCAACCGTGAAATTCCCGGTGAACGACGAAGCCGACGACGTGCCTGTTCCGGTCCCCGCGCGCGGCTACATCGAAGGCGGCTACAACTACCCGGACTGCCCGACCGACCAGGAAGACTGCCACTTGCTCGTCGTCGATCGCCCCCGCGGCCAGCTCTTTGAGGTCTACACCGCCCGCAACAATGGCGGCGCCTGGGAAGGCTCGGTCGCCTGGTGGCAGTTCAACAAGACCTATCCACGCACCGCACGCGGGCAGGGATGCACCAGCGCCGACGCCGCCGGAATGGCAATTACCCCGGGCCTCATCGGCTACAAAGAGACCAAAGCGGGCTCCATTGAGCACGCGCTCCGCCTCGTTTTGCGCAACGACTTCATTCGCGGCGCCAAGAGCCGGGATTTCCCGATGGTCGCCTACCCGGCGACCCACGGTTCGACGGCGACCTCATCGGCGACGAGCGTCCCCTACGGCGCGCGCCTCCGGCTCAAGGCGTCGGTCCGCGAGAGCGATCCGCGCTTCGCGTCGCCGGGGGCGAAGGCGATTTTGAAGGCACTTCATACCTACGGAATGATCGTCGCCGACGGCGGAAACATTCCGCTTATGGCCGAGAGCGACAAGCTCTACAAAGAAGCAAACCCCGCCGAAGGTTGGACCGGCATTCTCGAAGCGACCGACCTGGGGGCCCTCCGGCCGAGCGACTTTGAAGTCGTTGGAATTCCGAAGGATATCCCGACCGGTGCCCCCGGCTGGTACGCGACGAAGGCCGACTACGAAGCCCAACTTAAGAAGCCGCTCGGCTGCAACGGGATCGTCCAGCCCTGAGCGCCAGCGAAGAGAGCGATGGTAGCGCGCAGCCCTTCCCGATAGAATCTACGGATGAAGGATATTGCGATCTCCATCGCCCTCGTGATCGGGCTCTGCGCGCTCGGAACCTTCGCGGGCGGCGCCTTCGGCATGCTGCTGATCCCGATCTTCGGCGACGGCGGCGGCCACGGCCTCGCCGACCTCGCGTTCCCGGTCTTTGGCGGCATTCTTGGCGGTCTCGTTGGAATTATCGGCGGCATCGGCGGTGCCCTCTGGCGGATCCGCACTGCGCGTCGCCGCGAGGAGGCCCGCTACGCGCCCGTCCGCTAAGCGGGAGACGGCGCGGAGTTCGATGCCTACGCGCCCGTCCGCTAAGCGGGAGACGCGCCCGTCCGCTAAGCGGGCTATTCGAGGGCGCCGAGGAGCGCGTCGAAGTAGGGGGGGAGCGTGTCCCAGGGGTCGGGGAGGTCGTCGTTGGTGACGTAAATAAAGCCGATCGTCGTTCGCGCCCGCTGCACGAAGGTCGGATCGAGCGTCGGCACTTTGTAGGGAATGATCCCGAAGTTCTTCGCCGGGTAAGAGGCGTGCCAGCCGGCGAGGGGGGCGAGCGCCGGCATGCCCGCCGATTCGTAAATGAAAAGGGTGTCGACGGTGCCGATCAGGCTCTCGGGAACGTCGGTCCCCGGGTTCCCGACGGTGCGCGAAAAGCCGTTCTGTTTCGCGTACGCAGTCAGAGCACGGTAGTAGGCGCCATCGGCGGCAACATCGCTCATTTCATCAAAAAAGATCCCGGTGACCGCCGGATACATGCGCCGATAGGCGTCGATCTCGAGCTTGACCGCCGCCGAAGTTTTCTTGCCGTAGTTCGTCGCCACGTAGCCAAACGGCACAATGCCGACGCCCGTGAGTTTTCCAAGGCCGGAAACAAACGTCCCATCTTGGGCGGCGCCCGGTCCGTTGTCCGGGTTCACAATCGCTTCGACGGTCACCCGCGGGTGGGCTCTCTTTGCGGCGACGATCGCCGTCCAACTCGCCCCGGTCGGGTAGTCGTACAGGGGGACAATCGTGCCGGCCGCCGTCGGCGCCGCTCCGCTGTCGAGCGGAGGTCCCGCATCGCTCGCAGCGGCATCGCTCGCAGCGGCATCGGTCGTTGCGCCGTCGGCACTCGCAGCGGCGTCGGGGGTCGCAGCGGCGTCGGTTTCCGGGCCTGCGTCGCCGGTCGCCGAACTCGCGTCACCGCAAGCGAAAACGGCGAGTGGAAGGAGCGCGAGCGGCGCGAACGCGATCGTAGACAGGCGCATCGCGGCAGCGTCGCCGGTTGCGCGCGGAAAGGAAAGCCCTTGAAGTGGAGGCCCCTTCGAAGGAGGCTCTAGCGATGCGAACGCTGGCGCTTGGGCTCTTGGTCGTCCTCTCCACGGTTTCCTGCACGCGCGCCAAGGAGCCGCCGCCTGCCGATGTCCCGGCGACGCCGTCGGTTTCCGTGGCAGTAAGCGCCTCCGCCGCCCCAAGCGCGCCGCCAAGCGCGCCGGTCGCGAGTGCGGTCCCTGCCGCCGTTTCGCGAGAAATCGCGTTTGTCGACGTCGA
>JAAFHJ010000374.1 GCA_013298325.1 Myxococcales bacterium
GTCCTCGGGGGCGCCCGCGAACGTGTCGAGCGACGCGGGGCGGCGTGTGACACGCCCAAGCGGGCCCGAAAATTTCTCAATCACTACGAAATTTCTCGAGGAAACGCGTCCGGCACCGCAGGTCGCTCCAGCACCGTCCGATGCGCCTCCTCCGGTCCGCGCCGCGCAGACGACCGTCGTCGTCGATCCTCCCGAGGGGCCCGCTTCTGTTGAGGCCGCAGCGCCCATAGTCGCCGATCGACTCCCCGAGACGACGCCGCCACCGCCCGTGGTTGCTGCGGAATCGCCTTCAAAAGCGCCACGCGAGGCCAATCCGAACGCAACCGCGCAGTGGAGCGTGGCGGAGGCCCTCGCGCGCGTCGCGGCCGTTTCGCAAGCGGCGGCGATTTCGACGGCGCCCACCGCGAGCGACAGCGGGGAACGGTCAACGCTCGTCTCCGCAACCCCGGCGACGGTCGCCGCCGATGCGGTTCCCGATCTTTCCGACCTGAACGGCCCAAGCGATCCCTTGGAAACCACAACGGAAGTTCGGGCCATGCTCCGCAATGCCGCGCTCGCCGAAGCATCCCGCGATGCAACGGGACGAGACGCCGTGGTGGAGCCGACGACCGGCGAGCACCGATCGGTTCCGCCCCCCGCCCCCTCCACAGACGTGAAGGCCGAACCGCCTCCGTCGCTCACTCTCGATTCAAGGGCGTCGGTTCCGGCGCGCCCCGGGGCGCGAAGCTCCCTACGAACGAGCCAGGCGGTCCACGTCGTTCTCTGGAAAGACGCGCAAGGGGTCCACATCGCTCCGACCGGCACGGTCGTGTCTGCGATTGCCATCGAAGCGCTGATTGTTCCGCTCGATCCGAACGCCGATCTCTCGGCGTGGCTGCTCCCCGGCGACCGCTAAATACACCGCAATCGCGCAAAGTTTTCGGCAATTGGCGGCGCGGCCAACCGCGCACGTCGGCGCGCGCGCGATGCAACGCCTGGAAGCGATACAAGCGCCGTTGATTCTGCATTTTCCGGTCGGAAATGCCGCGTTTTTTGCCTAGAGTCCCCGGCAGGGACGATTGGTGTACGATACATCGATCTAGGCACTTGCCCCCACTCAATGCGGGTTTTCGCATTGAGAAGGTCGTCGACGGAACCGCATGCGGAATCGTCGGCCCCCGCTGTCGACCCGTTCGGAGATTCACCGAAGACCATGTTCGAAGAATTCGGCATCAACGCTGGCTACGTCGAAGAACTGCACGCCCAATTCATGCGGAGCCCGAACTCCGTCGATCCCAAGTGGCGCTCGTTTTTTGAAGGACGTGGACTCGGTCCCGACGGCGCAACCAACAAGATCTCCTCACGGGGCCCGACGGACGACGTCGCAGCACCCGCCCGCGAGACGCGTTCGTCGCTCGCGCCGATTCCGCAAGGGCCGGTTGCTGACGACGTGCTCGCCGCGCGCGTCTCTCAGCTCGTTGCCGCCTACCGGGCGCGTGGACATTTCGCCGCCCACCTCGATCCGCTCGGGCCGCCGCCGCCGCGCCCCGCCGAGTTCGAACTCGCCCAGTTCGGTCTGTCCGAGGGCGATCTTGATCAGTTGTTTCCGACGGTTGGCGTGCAGGGGCTCCCGGCCCGCGCCTCGCTCCGCCAAATTGTGGAGCACCTCGAAGAGACCTACTGCCGCTCGATCGGTGTAGAGTTCACGCAAATCGAGGACGTCGTCCAGCGTGAGTGGCTCCAGTCGACGATGGAGCTCACGCGGAACAAGTGCACGCTCCAGCGCGAAGAGACCTGGCGCGTCGTGAGCCGCCTCACCGACGCCGAGATCTTCGAGCAGTTCCTCGCGAAAAACTTCATCGGCGCGAAGCGGTTCTCCTGCGAGGGGGCCGAGAGCATGATCGCGATGATGGACCTTCTCATCGAGGCCGCTGGCAGCCACGGCGTCGATGAAATCATCATCGGCATGGCCCACCGCGGCCGCCTCAATGTGCTCGTCAACATCATGGGGAAGCACCCGCGCGAGCTTTTTGCGGCCTTTGCCGACAAGAACCCGGAACGCTTCCTTGGCGGCGGTGACGTCAAATATCACCTCGGCTACTCGAAGGACTGGGAGACGAGCTCGGGGAAGAACGTTCACCTTTCTCTCGCCTTCAATCCGTCGCACCTCGAGTTCGTCAATCCGGTCGTCGAAGGGCGCGTTCGCGCCAAAATGGACCGATCGCCGGGGCGCGTCGTGATGCCGCTCGTCATCCACGGGGACGCGGCTTTCATCGGCCAGGGCGTCGTCGCGGAGACCCTCAACATGGCGATGTTGCAAGGGTATCACACGGGCGGCACCATCCACATGGTGGTCAACAACCAGGTCGGCTTCACGACCTACCCGGAAGACTCGCGCTCCACCCGCTACTGCACCGACATCACGCGGATGCTCAAGGTGCCGGTCTTCCATGTCAATGGGGAAGACCCGGAAGCGGTCATTCAGGTAACCCGCCTCGCTATCGAATACCGCCAGCGGTTTAAGCAAGATGTCGTCATTGACATGTACTGCTTCCGCAAATTTGGTCACAATGAAGGGGACGAGCCGCGCTTCACGCAGCCGCTCATGTACCAGGTCATCGACCAGAAGCCGGGCGTCCGCGCGACCTACGTCCACAAGCTGATCGCCGGCGGACAGCTGACCGCGGAAAAAGCGGAAGAGATCGCGACGGCGCGCAAGAATGCCCTTGATGAGGCGCTCGCGGAGTCGAAATCGGGAGACTTCAACAAGCCCCCCTACGCAGGCGGCGGCGTGTGGCAGGGGTACGTGGGCGGTCCCGACGGCGACACCGCCGAGGTCAAGACCGGCTACGACCGCGGGGCGCTCGTCGAAATCCTGACGAATCTCACGAAGTTGCCGGAAGGCTTTACGCCGCACCCGAAGGTCCTGAACGAGATCGAGTCTCGGCACAAAAAAGCGATCGCGGAGCCGAGCACGCTCAACTGGGGCGCGGCCGAGCACCTCGCGTTTGCGACGCTCGTCCTTGAAGGGAAGCCGGTTCGCATCACCGGGCAGGACGCCCGCCGCGGAACGTTCACCCATCGCCATGCGGTCCTCACCGACACGACCAACGGGAAGCGCTACACGCCGCTGTGCAATCTCTCGAAGGATCAGGCGACCTTCGACGTGTTCGACTCGCCGCTGAGCGAGACCGGCGTCCTCGGCTTCGACTACGGCTACTCCCTGGATCGCCCGGAAGGGCTCGTGATCTGGGAGGCCCAGTTCGGCGACTTCGCCAACGGCGCGCAGGTCATCATCGACCAGTTCATCGCGAGCGCGGAAGACAAGTGGCGTCGCCTGTCTGGGCTCGTGATGCTTCTCCCCCACGGCTACGAAGGTCAGGGCCCCGAGCACTCGTCGGCGCGCATCGAGCGGTTCCTCCAGCTCTGCGCGGAAGACAACATCCAGGTCCAGAACCTCACCACGCCGGCGCAGATCTTCCACTCGCTCCGACGCCAGGTCCACCGGCCGACGCGCAAGCCGCTCGTGATCTTTTCGCCGAAGAGCCTCCTCCGCAATCCGGAGGCGGTTTCCACCCTTGAAGACCTTGCAACGGGCGAATTTCAGCGGGTCATCGGAGACAGTGTTGTCGCGCCGGAGAAGGTCACCAAGATCCTCCTCTGCTCGGGCAAGGTCTATTACGACCTCGCCGCCGAACGGAAGCGCCTCGGCCGCGACGACGTCGCGATCGTTCGTCTTGAGCAGCTCTATCCACTCAATGGCGATTTGGCGGCTGCGCTCGCCCCGTACAAAGCAGGTACGCCGCTTGTTTGGGTTCAAGACGAGCCGAAGAACAGCGGTGGTTGGTACTTCCTGCTCGCCTCGCTTCCTGAGTATTTTCAAGGACATGGCGCCGCCTACCCGCTGACCTGCGTCGGCCGCGCTGCCAGCGCAAGCCCGGCAACCGGCAGCCTTGGGGCGCACAAGATGGAGCAGCAAATGCTTCTCGAAGAGGCGTTCCGAGACGCAAAGTAGTCGCAACGGGCGGCAACGGGAGAGGCGGGATCGACGAACGGGTCGGTCCCGCTTCTTCGTCGTAGATGGGCAGTGATCTCTCCGTCGTCGCGGTCGTCTTTCTTACGGCGGCGCTGGTTCATGTGCTCGCACCGTTTAAGCGGCACAAGATTCGGCGGCTCTCGCTCGTCGCCGTGGGGCAACTCGCCAGCGCCGCGCTGGCGGTCGGCTTTCACAGGCTCGGCCTACCGGCGTGGGAGCTCCGCGCAAGCCTCGCTTGCGATCTCCTCGCCGCCGTTGTGTTCGTTCAGGCGGCAGGCGTCGCGCTCTTCGACGTCCTGCTCCCACGCGTCGGCGTGACGGTGCTCTCGATCACGAGCGACCTCACCGTCGGCTTTACGTACATCGTTTCTACCATCGCCGTGTTGCGAGGGGCCGGCCTCAATCCGACGGAGGTCGTCGCGACCGGTGCGGTCGTTTCTGCCGTCGTTGCTCTGTCCCTTCAATCGACGTTGGGCAACATTCTCGGTGGGGTCGCGCTTCAGATTGACGGTTCGATCCACGTCGGCGACTGGGTCCAGCTCGAAAATGGGCGTCAGGGGAAGGTCACGAAAATTCGGTGGCGCCACACGGTGCTCGAGACTCGCGATTTTTCAACAATTATCGTACCAAATGCCACACTCCTCTCGACCAACATTACCATTTTAGGTCGTAGGGATGGGAAGCCTGTTCCGGCTCGTTATTGGGTCTACTTCAATGTAGATCACCGATTCAGCCCAGCGCGCGTATGTGATGTTGTATTGGAGGCACTCACCGCTGCCCCCATTGAGCGAGTAGCCCTCGACCCGAAACCGAGCGTCATTTGCGTCGATCTCGCTCAGGAACAACGCCCGTCGTTCGCCCTCTATGCGGTCCGCTATTGGCTCACCGATCTCGCCGTTGACGATCCGACGAGTTCGGTCGTTCGCGCGCGCATCCATGCCGCCCTAGGCCGCGCGGGAATTCCGCTGGCAGTCCCGGCGACGAAGATGTTCGTCGAGGATCACGACGAAGAACGCGCACGTCGAAAACAGGAGGAAGAACGAGGACGTCGCGTGGCGGTCCTCCGGTCCCTCCCCTTCTTTCAGGTACTGGACGAAACCGAGCTCACCTCCCTCGCCGACCGCCTCCGCTTCGCGCCGTTCGTCCGCGGCGAGACGATGACCCGCCAAGGGGCCGTCGCGCATTGGCTCTACCTGATGGAGCACGGCAAGGCGGAAATTCGAACGAAACAGCCCGACAACGCGGGAATCGCCGTCTCTGATCGCGTCGTCAGCACCTTGGACGGACCGGCCGTCTTTGGCGAAATG
>JAAFHJ010000377.1 GCA_013298325.1 Myxococcales bacterium
CGAGCAGGGGGGGAACTTCGACGTCGAGAAGCTCCGCTACCACCACATCGTGCTGATGACCGACGCCGACGTCGACGGAAGCCACATCCGCACGCTGCTCCTCACCTTCTTCTACCGGCACATGCCCGAGGTGATCGAGCGCGGATACTTGTATATTGCACAACCCCCGCTCTACCGCGTTTGGCGTGGAAAAAAGGGGATGTACATGAAGGACCAGCCGGCCCTCGACCGCTACTTCCTCGAGCAGGGCGTCGACGGGCTCCTTGTGCGGAGCGCCACGCAGACGACCCAGGGGGCGCCGCTCCTTCGCGTCGCCGAGCGCCTGCGCCACTTCCGTCGCGTGCTCGCCAAGGTCGACCGTCGCGCCGATGCGCGCATCGTCGCCGCGGCCGTTCGCGAGGCGAAGATCGATGCGAAGTCTCTGAAAACGCAGGCAAATGCCGAAGCGGCCGCTGCGAAAATTCGCACGTACCTCGAGAAGAAGTACCCGGACATCCTCCCGATCACCATGCAGGTCGCCGAGGAGACCGAGCACGGCTCCTGGGCGATCGCCATCGACCCGCGCCCCGGCTCGCCGGCCCGCCCGACGGTCCTGAACTGGGCGCTTGTGACCGCCGCCGAGTACGAAGAGTTGCTTGCGGTGAACGACGACGTTGGCGTGCTCGGCGAGGGCCCGTTCTTCGCCGCTTCGATCAAGAAAGCCTCCGCAGAGAAGTCGGACGACGAGCTGGAAACCGGCAAAGAGACCGAGATTCCTGACGTCGACGCACTCGCCGATTATTTCGACACCCGCGGCAAGAAGGGCTGGAACATCCAGCGCTACAAAGGTCTCGGCGAGATGAATCCGGACCAGCTCTGGGAGACGACCCTCGACCCGAACGCGCGCGTGATGCTCCAGGTTCGTATGGACGACGCCGTCCAAACTGACCAAATCTTTAGCATTTTGATGGGCGACCAGGTCGAGCCGCGTCGCGAGTTCATTGAGTCGAATGCGCTCAATGTGAAGAACCTGGACATCTGAGCGATGCGCTGGGAAGACCGCGGGCCGAGCAATGACGTCGAGGATCGTCGCGGGAATTCCGGCGGCGGCTCCTCGGGCGGCGGTCTCCCGATGGGGCGACTCGGCATCGGCGGAACGATCGTTCTGCTTGTGCTCAGCCTCGTCTTCAAACGGGACTTCTTCGCCGGTCGAGGCGACGTTTCTGGGCCCGCCCCTACCACCCAGGCGGCCCGTCCCGGCCCGGCCGCGACCGGCGGTGGCACTCCCGGGAACGACACGAGCGCACGCTTCACCTCGTTCGTCCTCGACGACGTTCAGGACAACTGGGCCCGCTATCCGAACCTCGGCGTCCCCTACGAGCGCACGAAACTCGTATTGTTTACCGACCGTACGACGTCACGCTGCGGCGAAGCGGACGCGGCGACCGGCCCTTTCTATTGCCCCGGCGATCGCAAGGTCTACCTCGACCTCGGTTTTTTTGACGATCTTCGTCAACGATTTCGGGCTGCTGGCGACTTCGCCCAGGCCTACGTGATCGCCCACGAGATCGGGCATCACCTGCAGACGCTCCTCGGAACAGAGACGAAAGTCCGCCGCGAACAAAGGGCACGTCCCAAGGATTCAAACGCCCTTTCCGTGAAGATGGAGCTCCAAGCCGATTGCTACGCGGGGGTGTGGGGCCATTCGACCGCCCAGCGGAAGATCCTCGACGACGGCGACCTCGAGGAGGCGCTCCGGGCGGCGGCGGCGATTGGTGACGACCGTCTCCAGAAGGCGGCGGGGCGCGCCGTGCGTCCGGAAAGCTGGACCCACGGCTCGTCGGCCCAACGGGCGACCTGGTTTCGCCGTGGCTTCGACAGCGGCCGCATCGACGCCTGCAACACCTTCGACGCCGCCCCCCGCTGACCCGGCGTTTCGCCGGGCGGAGACCGGTAGTGACCGGCGGGAAACAGTTCTGTTTGAAGCGCGCGACGTTTTCCGGTGAGGAGTCCAGATCGCTGCGGTATTCCTGGAACTCCCGACGATGGCCCATCCCCCCGCGAAAGATCGCTGCGTCGCTCGCGGCGTCACGAAAGCCTACGGAAACAATCCTATTTTGCGGGGAATCGACCTGCAAATCCCCGAGGGGAGCTTCGCGGTCCTCGTCGGACCGAGCGGTTGTGGAAAGAGCACGCTCCTCCGCGCTGTTGCCGGGCTGGAGACCGTTGATGGGGGGACGATCACCCTCGGCGATCGCGACGTCACCGCACTCCCGCCGCGGGATCGTGACGTCGCCATGGTCTTTCAGAGCTACGCGCTCTACCCGCACCTCACCGTCCGCGACAACCTCGCCTTCGGCCTGGAACTCCGCAAAACTCCGAAAGATATCATCGCGGCCCGTGTCGCCGAAGCGAGCGCCATGCTCGGCCTCGACCCGCTCCTTGAGCGGCTGCCGAAGCAGCTCTCCGGCGGGCAACGGCAGCGCGTCGCCATGGGGCGTGCCGTCGTCCGGCGCGCCCAGCTGTATCTCTTCGATGAGCCGCTCTCCAATCTTGACGCAGCCCTCCGTGCAGAAGTCCGCGTAGAAATTCGAAAATTGCACGAGCGCATCGGCGCGACTACCCTTTACGTGACTCACGACCAGGTCGAAGCGATGACCCTCGCCGACACGCTCTGGGTCCTCCACGGCGGGAAAGTGGCCCAGTCGGGCCCACCGCTCGACGTCTACGAGCGGCCGAACAGCCTCTTCGTCGCCGGCTTCCTCGGGTCGCCGAAGATCAACCTCCTCTCCGGAACCCTTGCCTTCCAGGGGAATCGTTGGAGCGCCAACGAACGCGCTTCCGAACCAGGAAATTACCAGTTCCGCGTCGACGAAGACCGCTTCGCCGCCGGCCTCCAGGAGGGGCGTGCTGTCACCATCGGCGTCCGCCCCCAGGACGTCGCCGTCGCCCACGGCGATGACCCGGTCTTCGGCCAGCTCACCGTCGATCTCGTCGAAGCGCTCGGCTCCGAGGGGCTCGCCCACGGCGACCTCGGGGGCTCCCCCTTCGTCGCGCGGCTCGACGCCGAAGAGGCCCGCACCGTCAAACCGAAATCCCGCGTTCCGTTGACCGTGAAAGCCCACCGCGTTCATTTGTTCGATCCGTCTACGGAAAAGGCACTGTGAACGTGGCGTTTCTCGGCCTATCCCAAAGAAATCATTACGTAGTTCTTGGCGTTGCTCTCAGCGCAATTACCGTAGGATGTGGTCCCGAGAAGCCTTCTATTTTCGTTTGGCACGCCTACCGCGGCGACGAAGAAAAGGCCCTCGAACAGGCGACGCGCCGCTGGGAAGAGAAGACCGGAAACCACGTCGACCTCCTCGCGATCCCCCACG
The DNA here is from genome assembly GCA_013298325.1 of Myxococcales bacterium. GTDB lineage: Bacteria > Myxococcota_A > Polyangia > Polyangiales > Polyangiaceae > JAAFHJ01. The sequence goes on from JAAFHJ010000377.1 coordinate 3,357, forward strand.
GCGCCTATGCGGCAAAGCTTGAGGCGGCGATCCCCCACGGCCACGGGCCCGATCTCTTCATCGACGCCCACGAGCGCCTTGGGAGCTTCGTCCGCGACGGGCTGGTCGCGAAGGTCGATGATAAAGAAATTCAGGCTTTTGCGACCGAAGGGGCCGCACGTCGCGCGTTGACTGTTGCCGGGAAGGGCTACGGATTTCCCCTCGCCTCCAAGGGCCTTGCGCTCATCGTCAATCGCCAATTCGTTCCGAACAAACCGGCTTCCTTCGAAGCTCTCTTTCACGGAACCTATCCGGCCGGGATCAAGCCGCTCGCCTACGAGATCCAGAGCGCCTACGGGCAGGCCCCCTTCGTTCACGCCTTCGGAAGTCACTTCATCGCCGCCGACGGGACGTTTGGGTTCGTCGGAGAACCTGCCGAAAAATCTCTCGATTTGGTCGCTGGATGGCAAAAGCGCGGCGTCGTCGTCCCCGATGCCGACGGGGCGCTCGTCTCCCAGCTCTTCGCCGCGGAGCGCGTCGCTGCGGTCATTTCCGGGCCGTGGTTTTTGGCCGATTTTTCCGCGAAATTCCCGATTGATGTCTACCCGCTCCCGCCTTTGTATGTACCAGCTGATGTACCCCCGGCGGGGGCGCCTGCGAGCACGAGCGACGGTCCCCTTCCCCGCCCGTTTTTGACCGTCGAGGCGGCGTTCCTCACGCCCGACGGCGCCACCCGGCCGGAAGTTCATGATCTTGCAAACTTTTTGGCGACCGACCCCGATAGCTTGCGCCTGCGCGCGACCGTCGGGAAGCAGGTGGTCGCCCTCGCGGCCGGCGTCGATCTCCCGGCAACGACGGTCGCCTTCGGGAAGGTCGCCGACCAGGCCGAGCTGACGCCGACGTCCCCCGCGATGCGCGCGACCTGGGTCCCCGTCGAGCAAGCGCTCAAGAAGGTGCTCCGTGGCGACGCCACGTCTCACGACGCTGTGCTGGAGGCGGGGCGCCGCTTCGCCGATGCGACCAAACCGCCCCTTCAAGGGGAGCCTCCGCCGAAGAAGACGCCACTCTTTGTCGTTTTCGGAATGCTTCTTCTTGGCGCCGTCTTTGCCGCAATCAAACAGGCGAAACAGACCGACATTCGCGCGGAGCTTCGCCGATCGAAGACCGCTTATGCCTACGTGACGCACGCGGCGATCATTGTCGCCCTGCTTGTCGTCGCGCCGCTCGTCGCCGGGGCGGCCACGAGCCTCTACGCAGGCACACGAAGCGACCCGACCTACGTCGGATTTACCAACTATATCGCAATTTTGACCGCCCGTGGTGGCGCGCTCCTTGGCCACGGTTCCTTCTATTTGACGCTGCTCGTGACCGTCCTCTGGACGATCATCAACGTCTTCTTCCACGTAAGTATCGGCCTCTTGTTGGGGGTCGTGCTCTCCCGGGAATCGCTCCGTCTCAAGCCTCTCTACCGGACGCTGCTCATTCTACCGTGGGCGATCCCGAGCTACGTCACGGCGCTCTCCTGGAAGGGGATGTTCCACAAACAATACGGCGCCGTGAATGGGATCCTCCATTTCTTCGGCGTCGCCCCGGTGAGCTGGTTCTCGAAGTTTTCCACGGCGTTCACGGCGAACATCACGACGAACGTCTGGCTCGGCTTCCCCTTCATGATGGTCGTCACCATGGGGGCGCTCACCAGCATTCCGAAGGACGTCCTTGAAGCGGCCGACGTCGACGGGGCGACCCCGTGGCAGCGCTTCCGTTACGTCACCCTGCCCCTCCTCCGGCCGGCGCTCCTCCCGTCGGTCGCCCTCGGCGCCGTCTGGACGTTCAATATGTTTAATGTTGTCTTTCTCGTCTCCGAAGGGGAGCCGGACGGGACGACCGACATCCTCGTGAGTGATGCCTACCGCTGGGCCTTCACGCGCGACGCTCAGTACGGG